>CAMPHD010000199.1 GCA_946885765.1 uncultured Thalassospira sp. | reverse complement strand
AGGCAAAGGTGTCCGTTACGAAGGCGAGTATATCTTGCGCAAAGAAGGCAAGAAGAAGTAAGGACTGGCACGATGAAAAACGCGAGAAACCTCTTCGAGCGCCGCAAACGCCGCGTTCGTTTTGCGATCCGCCAGAAAGCGGCCGGTCGCCCGCGCCTCAGCGTGCACCGTTCCAACGCGCATATCTATGCACAGATTATCGACGATCTGGCAGGCAAGACCCTTGTCTGCGCATCGTCGGCCGAGAAAGATCTCGGTGGCAAAGGCAGCAATGCCGATGCAGCTGTGCTGGTCGGTAAAGCTATTGCCGAACGTGCCGTTGCCGCTGGTGTGAAAACGGTCGTATTCGATCGTGGCGGGTATTTGTTCCATGGCCGGGTGAAAGCTCTGGCCGATGCCGCCCGTGAGGGCGGTCTGGACTTCTAAGGAGCACGACCATGGCACGTAATCAGAATACACAACAGCAGCAGCAGGCGCCGAAAGCCCGTGAAGAAAACGAACTCGTCGACAAGCTGGTTGGTATCAACCGCGTCGCGAAAGTCGTTAAGGGTGGCCGTCGCTTTGCTTTCTCCGCAATGGTTGTCGTCGGTGACCAGCGCGGTCGCGTCGGATACGGCACGGGCAAAGCCCGTGAAGTTCCGGAAGCGATCCGCAAGGCTACCGAAGCAGCCAAGCGCAACATGATCCGCGTTCCGTTGCGTGAAGGCCGTACCCTTCACCACGATGTTCAGGGCCATTTTGGTGCAGGTCGGGTTATTCTCCGTTCTGCTCCGGCTGGTACCGGTATCATTGCTGGCGGTGCGATGCGCGCAGTTTTCGAAACCATGGGTGTTCAGGACGTCGTGTCCAAATGCACCGGTTCGAACAACCCGCACAACGTTATCCGTGCAACTCTTGACGCTCTGGTCAACGGCGCTTCACCGCGTCAGGTCGCTGCAAAACGCGGCCTGAAGGTTGGCGAGATCGTTGCCCGTCGTGATAGCGGTTCGGCTGCGGCCGCCGTTCTCGAAAAGGAGTAATTCGATATGGCTGCTAAGAAAAAAGCGACCGTACGCGTTACCCAGACGGGTTCGCCGATCGGACGTCCGGGTGATCAGCGCCAGACCCTTGTGGGTCTTGGCCTGAACAAACTGCACCGGACTCGTGAGCTGGAAGATACTCCGGCTGTTCGCGGTATGATCGCCAAGGTCAAGCACCTCGTCCGCGTGGACGAGGCCTGATTGGCCCCCAGATCGAAAAGGTGTTGATTAATGAAACTCAACGAACTTGCCGATAACCCGGGTGCCCGCAAGGCGCGCACCCGCGTCGGTCGCGGTATCGGTTCGGGCAAAGGCAAAACCTCTGGCGCAGGTCAGAAGGGTCAGACTTCCCGTTCCGGTGTAGCGATCAATGGCTTCGAAGGCGGGCAGATGCCAATCTACCGTCGTCTTCCGAAGCGCGGCTTTAAAAATCCGTTCCGGAAACTGTTCGGTGTTGTGAACCTTGGTACTCTTCAGACCGCCGTTGATAACGGTGTTCTTGAAGAAGGTGCGAATGTCACCATCGAAGTTCTGGTCGAAAAAGGCCTGGCCCGTCCGCAGAAAGACGGTCTGCGTCTGCTCGCTAAAGGCGAACTGAAAGCGAAACTGAACATCGAAATCACCGGTGCTTCCAAGTCGGCTATCGAAGCCGTCGAGAAAGCTGGTGGCTCGGTCAAGGTTCTTGCTCCGGTTGCCGCAGCAGAAACCGCAGAATAAGCCTCTATGACTACGTGAGGGTCCGGTTCCCAAGATTACGGGACCGGACCCTCCAGTTTTAGCCTATTGGGAGATAAGTGCATGGCATCGGCCGCCGAGCAGCTTGCCGCGAACCTGAATTGGTCGTCTTTTTCTAAGGCTACCGAGCTTAAAAAGCGTATCTGGTTCACGTTGGGAGCGCTTATAGTTTACCGTCTGGGAACATACATCCCTATTCCCGGCGTTGACCCGTCCATTCTTGCTGATATTTTCCAGCAGAATGCAGGTGGCGTCCTGGGCATGTTCGACATGTTTGCTGGTGGTGCGCTTGGGCGTATGACCATCTTCGCGCTGAACATCATGCCTTATATCTCTGCCTCGATCATCATTCAGCTGATGACCACTGTTTCGCCAAGCCTTGAGGCTATGAAAAAAGAGGGCGAGCAGGGGCGTAAAAAGATTAATCAATATACCCGTTATCTGACCGTTCTGATCGCCACGATCCAGGCGTGGGGCATTGCTGTTGGTCTTGAAAGCATGAGCGGTTCGACCGGTTCTGCGGTTCATGATCCGGGCATGTTCTTCCGCTTTACCGCGGTTGTGACGCTTGTTGGCGGCACCATGTTCCTGATGTGGCTGGGCGAACAGATCACCCAGCGCGGTATTGGTAACGGCATTTCACTTATCATCTTTACCGGTATTGTTGCGGGCCTTCCGGCTGCGATTGCCGGCACCCTTGAACTGGGCCGTACCGGCGCAATCTCGGCACTGGTGATCGTTGCGATCCTCGTGCTGGCTGTTGCTGTCATTGCCTTCATCGTGTTTGTCGAACGTGCGCAGCGCCGTGTTCTGATCCAGTACCCGAAACGCCAGGTCGGCATGAAGGTCATGGAAGGTCAGAGCTCGCATCTGCCGCTCAAGATCAACACCGCTGGTGTGATCCCGCCGATCTTTGCAAGCTCGCTTCTGCTGATGCCGCTGTCGGTTGCACAGTTCACCGCCGGTGTCGATGCTCCGGCGTGGCTCAGCACCGTGACGGCACTGCTTGGCCGTGGCCAGCCGCTTTATATCGGTCTTTATATCGCGCTTATCGTCTTCTTTGCCTTCTTCTACACTGCGGTTGTTTTCAACCCGGAAGATACGGCAGACAACCTGAAAAAACATGGCGGCTTCATTCCGGGCATCCGTCCGGGCAAGAATACCGCCAACTATCTGGATTTCATCCTGACCCGCCTGACGGTCATTGGCGCAGCGTATCTGGCATTTGTCTGTATCCTGCCGGAATTGCTGATCGCCGAATGGTCGGTGCCGTTCTACTTTGGTGGGACTAGCTTGCTGATCGTTGTCACGGTAACCATGGATACCGTAGCACAGATCCAGTCGCATATGCTGGCTCACCAGTATGAAGGCCTGATCAAGAAATCCAAATTGCGTGGACGCCGCCGCTAAGGCGGCGCCACGAAGTCCATCAGGGGGACGACAATGAACATTATCCTTCTTGGCCCTCCGGGTGCTGGCAAAGGGACCCAGGCAAAGCGTCTTGAAACCGGACGCGGCATGATTCAGCTCTCGACCGGTGACATGCTGCGCGCAGCCGTCGCTGCCGGGACCGAGCTGGGGCAGAAGGCAAAGGAAGTCATGGATGCGGGCAAGCTCGTATCCGACGATCTGATGATCGGTCTGATTTCCGAACGACTTGACCAGGATGATACCAAGAACGGTTTCATTCTGGATGGTTTTCCGCGCACCACAGCCCAGGCAGAAGCCCTGGATGCGATGCTGGAAGCCAAGGGACTGGCGCTTGATTATGTGATCGAGTTGCGGGTTGATGATGCCGCCCTTGTGGCACGTATCGTTGGTCGCTACACCTGCGCGAAATGCGGGCAGGGATACCATGACGAGTTCCAGAAACCCAAGCAGGACGGTGTTTGCGACGTATGTGGCAGCACCGAATTCAAACGCCGTGCGGATGACAATGCCGAGACGGTCACCTCGCGACTGGAAGCTTATCACAAGCAGACAGCACCGATCATTCCCTACTATGAGAATGAAGGTAAGCTGAAAACAGTTGACGGGATGGCCGAAATCGACGAAGTTACGCGCGAGATAGAAGCCATCCTGGGGTAATTTCCCGGGCAGGGCGTTTTTTTGCTGGCGGGTTGGCAGTGTTGCTGGCCCGCTTTCGCAGCGCCCCGTCCTACCGGATCTGCCGCAGGGTTTGTTAACAGGAAACAGGAGTCTCACACAGTGGCTCGTATTGCTGGCGTAAACATCCCGACCGCGAAGCGTGTCGTGATTGCGCTTACCTACATCACCGGCATTGGCCCGGCGAAAGCTAAAGAAATTTGCGCAAAGGTTGGCATCGAAGCAGCAACCCGCGTTCATCAGCTCTCTGATGACCAGGTTCTCAAGGTGCGTGAAGTCATCGACGCTGATTACACCGTCGAAGGCGACCTTCGTCGTGAAACCGCAATGAACATTAAACGTCTGATGGATCTGGGTTGCTATCGCGGCCTGCGTCATCGTCGCGGTCTCCCGGTACGCGGTCAGCGTACCCACACCAACGCCCGCACCCGCAAGGGCCCGGCTAAGCCGATCGCTGGCAAGAAGAAGTAAGGTAGGGGACAGACAATGGCAAAAGCTCCTCAGACTCGTGTGCGTCGCCGCGAGCGGAAGAACATTACGAACGGTATCGCGCACGTAAACGCGACCTTCAACAACACCATGATCACCATCACCGACGTTCAGGGTAACACCATTTCCTGGTCGACCGCTGGTGGTATGGGGTTCCGCGGTTCGCGTAAATCAACCCCGTATGCTGCACAGATTGCTGCCGAAGATGCAGGTAAAAAAGCTGCTGAACACGGCATGAAAACCCTTGAAGTTCAGGTTAAAGGCCCGGGTTCGGGACGTGAATCTGCTCTTCGTGCGCTGCAGGCGGTTGGTTTCACCATTACGTCGATCAAAGACGTAACGCCGATTCCGCACAACGGTTGCCGTCCGCGTAAACGTCGTCGCGTCTAATCGCGCCGATCTGCGGACGACCCCGCGTTTGGGCCCGGGCGACCGGGCCTCTTCGCGTTTCTCGCGGGGGCCAATTTTGTGCCCCCCTTACCATAGGCTCCAGTTGCGAAGGTGGGTCTCGTGATTCAAAAGAACTGGCAGGAACTGATTAAGCCGACCAAGCTTGATGTTACTCCGGGTACGGATGCCAGCCGCATCGGTACGATCGTGGCGGAACCGCTGGAGCGCGGTTTTGGTCAGACTCTGGGTAACGCGCTGCGTCGCATTCTGCTGTCGTCGCTCCAGGGTTCGGCGGTTACTGCGATCCAGATCGACGGTGTATTGCACGAATTTTCGTCGATCCCGGGCGTGCGTGAAGATGTCACCGACATCATCCTGAATATCAAGACCATGGGTGTGCGCATGCATGCCGAAGGTCCGAAGAAAATGGCGCTTAAAGCGACCGGTCCGGGTGCTGTCACCGCGGGTCAGATCGAAACCGGTGCCGACATCGAAATCCTTAACCCGGATCTCGAGCTGTGCCATCTTGATGATGGTGCGACGCTGAACATCGAATTTACCGTTGATAACGGTAAAGGCTATGTTGCTGCGACCTCGCATCGTTCGTCGGATGCGCCGATCGGTCTTATTCCGATCGATGCAATCTTCAGCCCGATCCGTAAAGTGGCCTACAAGGTGGAAAACACCCGTGTTGGTCAGGATACCGATTATGACAAGCTGTCGCTGACCGTTGAAACCAACGGCTCGGTTACCCCGGAAGATTCGATGGCACTTGCTGCCCGTATCCTTCAGGATCAGCTGTCGCTGTTCGTCAACTTCGACGAGCCGGAAGCGGTTGTCGAAGAGAAGAAAGAAGACGAACTGCCGTTCAACCGCAATCTGCTGCGCAAGGTCGACGAGCTTGAGCTCTCGGTCCGTTCGGCAAACTGCCTCAAGAACGACAACATCATCTATATCGGTGATCTGGTTCAGAAAACCGAAGCAGAAATGCTTCGTACGCCGAACTTCGGCCGTAAATCGCTGAACGAAATCAAGGATGTTCTGGCTCAGATGGGTCTGCATCTTGGTATGGAAGTCGGCGGTTGGCCGCCGGAAAACATCGAAGAACTCGCTCGCAAGTTCGAAGACCCGTTCTAAGAACGGATCTTCGGCCTTCGGGTCGGTACTTTGGACTGCCGGGGCAGGCGTTCTGCCCCAACCAGAAACCCGGTTTTCGGAATTTCTGGCGGGCTGGTGCCCAAAACCGCACGTGCATGACCTGATTTAATCAGGGTGGCGGCGCGGTATCTCAATCGGTTTCGTGAGCGAAGCCAAGGCAATAAGGAGAGTTCCTATGCGTCACGGTATGCAAGGCCGTAAGCTTAATCGTACGTCGTCCCATCGTAAGGCGATGTTCTCTAACATGGCGGTTTCGCTGCTCACCCACGAGCAGATCAAAACCACTCTTCCGAAGGCCAAGGATCTTCGCCCGTATGTCGAAAAACTGATTACGCTGGGCAAGCGGGGCGACCTGCATGCACGCCGTCAGGCCATTTCGATCCTG
>CAMPHD010000198.1 GCA_946885765.1 uncultured Thalassospira sp. | reverse complement strand
GTGTTCACCTGATGGGGCGTTCGTTCAAATATCATCGTCCGCGCGGCCCGATTGCCGCAGGCTCCGAAGAACCAAACGCCTTGATCGGAACACGCCGTGGCAAGGGACAGTTTGAACCCAACACGCGCGCAACCGTGCAGGAAATCTGGAACGGACTTGAAACCAGCAGCCAGAACAAATATCCCAGCCTGAAATTCGATATCGGCGCGATCAATGACCGCCTTTACATGCTGTTTTCCGCCGGGTTCTATTACAAGACCTTCATGTGGCCACGGTCCTTCTGGGACAAGGTTTACGAACCGTTCATCCGGGCCGCTGCCGGTCTTGGCGTGTCGCCGACCGAACCCGACCCGGACAATTACGCATCGCGCTATCTGCATACCGATATTCTGGTTGTCGGTGCCGGTCCTGCCGGTCTTGCCGCCGCACGTGCCGCCGCAGAATCCGGGCTTCGCGTGACACTGGTCGATGAAAACGCCGAACCGGGCGGAACGATTTTAAGCGAACCACAGGCAAAAATTGACGGCAAACCGGCATGGGACTGGCTGGAGGCCGAACTTGATACCCTGACCGAACTTGGTGTGCGGATCATGACCCGCACCACAGCGATTGGCTATTACCATCAGAACATGATCGGCCTGTGTCAGAAACTGACCGATCATCTGGAAAAACCGGTCGATAAAGCCCCGCGGGAACGCATGTGGCGGGTCCGCGCCAGACAGGTCATTCTGGCGCAGGGTGCGCTTGAAAAACCGCTGGTATTTGATGGCAATGATCGTCCGGGCGTGATGCTGGCCGGATCGGCGCAAACCTACCTGAACCGCTATGGCGTGCGTGTCGGAAACAATGCCGTCATCGTCACCAGCCATGACAGCGCATGGTATGCAGCCTTTGATCTGGCATCGGCCGGAACGAAGATCGGGGCCATTGTCGACACCCGCCCCGCCCCGAATGCAGCCCTTGTCAAAGAAGCCACGTCACGCGGGATCACGGTCTTTGCCGGTTATACCGCAACCGGCACGTCCGGTCGCCTGCGCATCAAGTCGGTGCGGATCAACAAGGTTGAAAATGGCACCGTTATGGCCGCCCAGACATTGGCTTGCGACAGCCTTCTGGTTTGCGGGGGCTGGACCCCGTCGCTGCATCTGTTTTCCCATACCAAGGGGACGCTTAAATGGGATGACCAAAGCCAGACCTTCCTGCCCGACCGCATTACCGAGGATTGCCAGATCGCCGGTGCCGGGCGTGGACTTTGGGGGATCGAAGCCGCCCTTGATGACGGGTCCGCGATGGGGGCTGCTGCGGTCAAGGCGCTTGGCAAAACCGCCACGGTCAAAACGCTTTCGGTTGCCGATGATCGCCCCGGTTCGGGTGCCAGCCACACCGAACTTCCGACCGATCTTGACGCTGGCAAGGCCCGCGCCTTTGTCGATTATCAGAACGATGTCACCGCCAAGGATTTGCGCCTTGCCGTGCGCGAAGGCATGCGTTCGATCGAACATGTCAAACGCTACACCACCAACGGCATGGCAACCGATCAGGGCAAGATGTCAAACATCAACGGCCTGAACATTGCCGCCGATGCCCTTGGCAAGAAACAGCCCGAAGTCGGCCTGACCACATTCCGCCCGCCCTACACCCCGACGACGTTCGGGGCGTTTGTCGGCTATCACAAGGGGGATCATTTCGAAGTCACCCGTAAAACCCCCATCGATAGCTGGGCCGAAGAAAATGGCGCGGTGTTCGAACCGGTCAGCCTATGGCGTCGTGCATGGTATTTCCCCAAGGACGGCGAAGACATGGACGCCGCCGTGCGTCGCGAATGCCGCGAAACACGCAAATCGCTTGGCATGTTTGACGCATCAACCCTTGGCAAGATCGAGGTGGTCGGCCCCGATGCGGTTGAATTCATGAACCGCATGTATACCAACCCCTGGACCAAACTTGCCCCCGGTCGCACCCGTTATGGCCTTTTGCTTGGCGATGATGGCTATATCCGTGATGACGGTGTGATTGGCCGTCTGAGTGATGACCGTTTCCACATCACCACCACCACCGGCGGGGCGGCGCGTGTATTGAACATGATGGAAGATTACCTTCAGACGGAATGGCCGGATCTGAAAGTCTGGCTGACCTCGACCACCGAACAATGGGCGACCATTGCGCTGAACGGTCCGAATGCGCGTAATCTTCTGGCACCATTTGTCGAGGGGCTCGATATTTCCGACGAAGCCTTCCCGCATATGTCGATAGCCGAATGCTCGGTTGCCGGTTTCCCGGCCCGCCTGTTCCGGGTCAGCTTCACGGGCGAACTTGGATTTGAGGTCAACGTCCCCGCCCGTCATGGCCGCGCCCTTTGGGAAACGCTGTTCGCGGCGGGTCAGAAATACGATATCTGCCCCTATGGCACCGAAACCATGCATGTTCTGCGTGCCGAAAAGGGCTTCATCATTGTCGGTCAGGATACCGACGGGACGGTGACGCCTTATGACGCGGGTGCCGGATGGGCGGTTGGCAAAAACAAGCCCGACTTTGTCGGCATGCGGGCCCTTAACCGCCCGGACCTAACGGCAGAAGGCCGCAAGCAACTGGTCGGGCTTCTGACCGATGATGGCACGTCCAGACTTGAAGAAGGCGCACAGATCGTCCTTGATCCGAACCAGCCGATCCCGATGAAGATGGTCGGCCACGTGACATCGTCCTATCACAGCGACGCGGCAGGTCGCCCGATTGCCCTTGCCCGGATCGAAGGCGGCCACGGCAAGACCGGCGAAACGGTTTATATCCCGATGCCCGACCGGACGATCAGGGCCACCATCACCAGCACGGTCTTTTATGACCCCGAAAATGCGCGTCTCAAACTTTAAATTCCAAGGTCATACAAGCGGAGATGACTGCAATGACTGCACATATCGACCTGTCCAAAGCCGGGATACTCGCCGAAAGCTCCGCCGTGCGTGTAGCACTTCTGCCCCCTGTCGCCCGCTTCTCCCTTCGGGCCGCAACGCCCGAACAGAAAGCCCTGTCAAAGGCGCTCTCAAAGGCCCTGGGCGCACCCCTTCCGGCCAAAATCGGTCAGTGCGGGCGTAAAGGGGATGTTGAAATCATATGCCTTGGCCCGGACGAATGGACAATCATCGCCCCCGAAGATCAGGCAGGAACGATCACCGATGCCTGTGCGGCGATTTATGCCAAAACCCCGCACAGCCTGACGGAAATTTCCGACCGCGAAGTTACCGTCCATATCGCAGGCCCCAAGGCCAGCGATCTTATCACCATCGGATGCCCGCGCGACCTTGATCAGCTACCAACCGGCGAAGCCCGCCGTACGGTTTTTGATGGTGTCTCGGCGGTGCTCTGGCGGGATGGCGATCAGGATTACCGCCTCGATCTTTGGCGCTCCTTCGCCCCGCACGTCATCGCCCTTCTGGAAACGGGTTGCGCTGAACTGGCGGGCGAATAGCGCGATGCCCGGGCCCTTTGCAAAGCTGCCGTAAACCCGGACCGACGCTGCGATATGACGCCTCGACCAATGGCATTTTCCCGCAAGAGCCACGCCACGAACCCCAACCCGCTCGCAGCCGACGACGGCCCCAACGGCAAACCACCTCCGCCAAAACCGGACTTCCCGCAGCCCGGGAAGTCCCGACGAACCCGGGGCTTCGGCATCCTCGCCAATAGGGCGCAGACAGACCGCCTTCCGCCTCACGGCCCACTTCGATCTTCCGGCCATGGCGGCACTTCCGGCACCACCGAACACCGGACAAACCTTCGGGCCTCCGCCATCCTCGCAACAGACGGCCTTCGGGTTCTCTCGGCATTGCGGTCACGTTTGGCAATGGCGATACTTTCCGGTAACCACCGAGACCCAGACAAACCTCGGGTATCCGCCAACAGACGGCCTTCGGGCTCCCCCTCGCTCCGGTCACTCCCGGCCATATCGACATTTCCGGCAGCCGATGAAGTCCGGACACACCTCGAGCCTTCACCAGCCTTGCCAGCAGACCGCCTTCGGGCTTACCACCCGCTCCGATCACTCCCGGCCATGTCGCCATTTTAGGCAACCGACGAAGCCCAAGACACACCTCGGGCATCTGCCAGTCTCACCAGCAGACGGCCTTTGGGCCCACCACCCGCTCCGGTCGCCTTCGGCCATGACGGATTTCCGGCAACCGATGGAGCCCGGACAAACTTCGGGCATCTGCCAACCTCACCAACTGACGGCCTTCGGACTCACCCCGCGATCCGGCCACTTTCGGCAACGGCAGCCTTCCCGCAACCAGCCGACTGTCCAGACACATTTCGGGCATACGCCCCCCATCTGTCCACCGCCGACGGGTCACAGCTCAATGCTGCCCCCTGCTGCCATTGCTGCCGCTCCCGGCAAATTTGACGCTCCCTCTTTGATAAGACGCACCTCTCCCGTCATGACAAATGATCGGGTTAGTCCCCCAGTCCTAATCTTCGGGCAGAATGCCACCATAATGGTTCCGCCAGCCGCCGATCCATATCCTGCGGGGCACACCGCCGCCCTGCCTGTGTCTGTGTATGTATCTTTGCCGCAGCATCCTGATCACCTCTTTCATCCAACCCCAAATGCAAAAACCCGCGAGACACAAGGCCTCGCGGGTTTCGGTCCGGGTGCATTTCTCCCGTTGACTTTTCTCTTATGCCATAAATAAAAGAACAAATCAAGAACTTTTACGAAAAATTTGGCGGCGGGGCGTCCGGGCCGACGTTTAAGAATTATTACTGTCGACTCTCAACGTTGGAGATTACATAAACCAGTCTTATCGAAGCCAAGAACGAGAATGGCTAGGGCAGAGTAAACGCAGCTAAACTTAAGTTATTAAGAGGCATACCGCGGAATTATGACAATTCGGGTGATTGCTGCATCAGTCTGATTTTATGCAGGATGATAAGGGGGCGATGGAGCAGTGATTACGCTTTGTAAACACTGCTCCACGGTAGGCCCGGAGGGACTTGAACCCCCAACCAGACCGTTATGAGCGGTCGGCTCTAACCAATTGAGCTACGGGCCCCCAAGGGGAATAGAAAAGACCGCGCCAATTGTTTGGCGCGGTCCCGAAAACTAGCGATTTTCGGGCCAAGGTCAAGCCCGAACGTCGCAAGATTTTTTAATAATCGAGGAACGAACGCAATTTGCGCGAGCGCGACGGATGCTTGAGCTTGCGCAGCGCCTTTGCCTCGATCTGACGGATACGTTCGCGGGTCACAGAGAACTGCTGGCCAACCTCTTCCAGGGTATGGTCGGTGTTCATCCCGATCCCGAAACGCATACGCAAAACACGTTCTTCACGCGGGGTCAGCGATGCCAGAACGCGCGTGGTGGTTTCACGCAGGTTGGCCTGGATCGCAGCGTCAAGCGGCTGAACGGCGTTCTTGTCTTCGATGAAATCGCCAAGATGGCTGTCTTCCTCGTCCCCGATCGGGGTTTCGAGCGAGATCGGCTCCTTGGCAATTTTCAGGACCTTGCGAACCTTTTCAAGCGGCATCTGCAGTTTTTCTGCCAGCTCTTCCGGGGTCGGCTCCCGACCGATTTCATGCAACATCTGGCGCGAGGTACGGACCAGTTTGTTGATGGTTTCGATCATGTGAACCGGAATACGGATCGTACGGGCCTGATCGGCGATGGAACGCGTAATCGCCTGACGGATCCACCAGGTCGCATAGGTCGAGAATTTGTAACCACGGCGGTATTCAAACTTGTCCACCGCCTTCATCAGGCCAATATTGCCTTCCTGAATAAGGTCAAGGAACTGAAGACCGCGGTTGGTGTATTTCTTGGCAATCGAAATCACGAGACGCAGGTTGGCCTCGATCATTTCCTTTTTCGCACGTGCCGCTTCGCGTTCGCCTTTGTTGACGACGCCGTAAACACGACGGAATTCACCAATCGGCAAGCCGACCTCGGCCGAAACACCACCGATATTTTCACGCAACTGGGCGATTTCATCGGGATAGCGTTCAATAAAAGCTTTCCAGCCCTTGCCCGGCAGTTCGCCAACACGTTCCATCCAGTTCGGGTCAAGTTCATGGCCCTGATACTGTTTGACGAAATCGGGGCGTTTGATCTTGCAACGGTCGGCAAAACGCAGAAGCTTGCCTTCAAGACCGAGCAAACGGTTGTTCAGGCCCGTCAAGTGATCAAGCAGTTCCTCGATCCGGAAGTTGTTCAGGTGAACATCTTCCATAAGGTCAACCATCTCGCCCTTCAGCTTGGCATAACGTTTTTCGGTTGCGGCCGGAACGCTTTCGCCCTTGTTCATTGCAACAAGG
>CAMPHD010000197.1 GCA_946885765.1 uncultured Thalassospira sp. | reverse complement strand
GGCTGAAAAGGTGAACGGGGCGTAGGTCCCACAACCACGCCCCGTTCTACCACGTCCTGACCTGATCGCAGAAGCTTCAGGACATGCGATCAACAGTTATACCTGTGCCTTACCAGCAGGTATAACCCCCATCAGCCAGAACAATGGAGCCGGTCATCAGGCTGGACGCATCGGATGCCAGGAACAGCACAACCGATCCGATTTCCTCGGTCAGGCCAAGGCGGGCCATCGGGGTGCCATTGATCCAGGCGTCATACATGTCCGGCTTGGATTTCACGAATTCATTCAACGGTGTTGCGATATAGGTCGGTGCAACCGCATTGACGCGCACGCCACGCCCGCCCCATTCAGCAGCCAGCGATTTGGTCAGATGGTGAACGGCGGCCTTGGATGCGTTGTAATAGGCCTGTTCCTGCGGCTTGTTGACGATGAAGCCCGACATGGAGCCGACATTGACGATCACGCCGTTTTTCTTGGCCAGCATCTGTTTGCCAAATTCGCGGCAGCACCAGAAGGTGCCGTTCAGGTTGACGTCAATGACATTAAGCCAATGTTCGTCGGTCACGGTTTCGGCCGGGGTTTCGGAACGCGCGATACCGGCATTGTTGACCAGAATGTCAACGCCGCCTTCACGGGCCATTTTTTCGGCACTGGTGCGGACCTGATCGGTGTTGGTGACGTCCATGATGTCGATATCGGCGGTGTAACCCTTCGACTTCAGGTAATCACGGCCTTCTTCGGCCACACCCTCGCTGATGTCACCGATAATGACATGCGCGCCTGCTTCTGCCAGTGCCTCGCAGCATGACAGACCAATTGCGCGACCGCCCCCGGTGACATAGGCGCGGCGTCCGGTAAGATCGAACTTCTTAAGGTACATTTTGGTCTCACATTCTTGTGGTGGTCAGGCGGGGCCACATGGCGTGTGGGGCAATGTGGCCCGGTTGTTTGAAAATCTTAAAGCGTGCCGAGCGCGATACCGTTCGCGTCAAAGCGATGGATGCGATCCTGTTCCGGTGTCAGCCAGATCCTGTCATTGTCGCCCAGCGGCACTTCGCCGGTTGTGCGCACTGTCATCGGGCCAAAGCCATCGGCATTGACGTGCAGATAGGTTTCCGCACCAAGATGTTCGGCAATCTTGACGGTTGCGGCCAGATCGCCGCTTTCGGTGCTGACCGCGACATGTTCGGGACGAATGCCGATTTCGTGGCAGTCATACTTTTTGGCGTAATCGCCACCGAGGAAGTTCATTTTCGGCGACCCGATAAAGCCCGCGACGAACTTGTTGGCGGGATTGTTATACAATTCCATCGGTTTGCCGACCTGTTCGACCCGGCCTGCCTGCAACACGACAATCTTGTCGGCCATGGTCATGGCTTCGACCTGATCGTGGGTCACGTAGATCATCGTGGTCTTCAGTTCCTGATGAAGGCCGGTGATTTCAAGGCGCATATTGACCCGAAGGGCGGCATCAAGGTTGGATAACGGTTCGTCAAACAGGAAGGCCGCCGGGTTGCGCACAATCGCACGACCGATTGCGACACGCTGGCGCTGACCCCCGGAAAGCGCGCCGGGGCGGCGTTCCAGATAATCCGTCAGGTTCAGGATTTTGGCCGCGTTCTGAACTTTTTCGTCAATGACGGCCTTGCTTTCCCCGGCCATTTTCAGGCCAAAGGCGATGTTGTTATAGACCGTCATATGCGGATAAAGCGCATAGGACTGAAACACCATCGAAAGACCGCGTTTTGCCGGTGCCTCGTTGGCGACATCGGTTCCGTCGATCAGGATCTTGCCGTCGGTGACGTCTTCAAGACCGGCGATCAGGCGCAGCAAAGTGGATTTGCCACAGCCCGACGGGCCGACAAAGACGACAAATTCACCATCATTGATATCAAGATCGACACCCGGAATAACATCCAGCGTTCCGAAGGTTTTCTTGACTTTTTCCAGTCGGATAGCACCCATTTCGGTGTTCCTTCTCGTTGAATTTCTATCAGGCGGCGGTTACTTGACCGCGCCAAATGTCAGGCCACGAACAAGCTGTTTCTGCGAAAACCAGCCGATGATAAGGATCGGAGCAACCGCCATCGTCGAGGCAGCCGAAAGCTTTGCCCAGAACAGCCCTTCGGGACTGGAATAGGAGGCGATGAAAGCTGTCAGCGGTGCGGCATCGGCGGTGGTCAGGTTCAGGGTCCAGAAGGCTTCGTTCCAGGCCAGGATGATGTTGAGCAGCATGGTCGATGCAATGCCCGGAACCGCCATTGGCAACAGCACAAAGATGATTTCCTTGGGCAGGGTGGCCCCATCCATGCGGGCGGCTTCAAGGATATCGGACGGAATTTCCTTGAAATAGGTGTAAAGCATCCAGACCATGATCGGCAGGTTCATCAGGAACAGAACCATGATCAGACCGAACCGGGTATCAAGCAGGCCCCAGTCGCGGAACACCAGATAGATCGGCACCAATACCCCAACCGGCGGCATCATCTTGGTAGATAGCATCCAGAGCAGGGCATCCTTGGTCCGTTTGGTCGGATTGAATGCCATCGCCCATGCGCAGGGTACAGCAAAAAGCAGACCCACCAGGGTGGAGCCAACCGAGAGGATGACCGAATTCATGGCGAACCGGAAGTAATCCGACCGTGCCTGTACCTCGGCGTAGTTTTCGAGCGTCCAGTCAAACGAAATGAAGCTTGGCGGGATCGATACGGCTTCAAGTTCGGTTTTGAAGCTGGTCAGGACCATCCAGAAAATCGGGAAGAAAATCAGAAGGCCGACAATCCAGGCAAAGATCGAAAAACCGATATGGCCAAGGGGTGTCTGTTTGTTTTCCATCTCGTGTCCCTTACCTGTCCAGATTCTTGCCAATGAGGCGGATCAGGAAGATCGCCACGATATTTGCCAGAACGACAGCAACGATACCGCCCGCCGATGCCCCGCCAATGTCGTATTGCAGCAAGGCCTGCGTATAGACGAGGAAGGCGATATTCGTGGTTGCAAGGCCGGGACCGCCACCGGTGGTCACGAAGATTTCGGCAAACACGGTTAGCAGGAAGATCGTTTCAATCAGCACGACGACCGTGATCGCACGGCTGAGATGGGGCAGGGTGATATAGAAGAATATTGAAACGGGACCGGCACCATCCATCTGGGCGGCTTCCTTCTGGTCGCGGTCAAGCGACTGAAGGGCGGTCAGCAGAATGAGAACGGCAAAGGGCAGCCATTGCCATGACACCATGATGATGATCGCGGTCAGGGGGGCTTCGGAAAACCAGTCTATCGACTGGAAACCAAGCGAATTGGCAATCCATGCAAACATGCCTGATACCGGATGCATCAGAAGGTTTTTCCAAACCAGCGCATTCACGGTCGGCATGATAAAGAAGGGCGCAATCACCAGCAGGCGCAGGATGCCGCGGCCGAAAATCGGCTGATCAAGCATCAGGCCCAGCAGAACGCCGCCCACCACCGTGATCACAAGAACCGATCCGACGAGCAGAAGCGTATTGGCAAGCGACGCAAAGAATGCCGGGTCGGTCAGGAAGAATTCATAGTTCAGCGTGCCAACCCATTCTTCCATACCGGGCGAAAGAAGGTTGTAACGCAGGAACGAAAAATAAATTGTCATGCCCAACGGCACGATCATCCACAGAAACAGCGCGATGATCGACGGTGCAGACATAATGCGCCCGGTCAGGGTAGAGGACCGTGTCGACATGATGTGCTCCCTGTTTGAAGTCCCTGTTGCCTCGATCCGGATGGAAAGAGGGTGGCGGTCAGAAGTGCCGCCACCCCAAGTTCATCAGGTCAAGGAGGCACAGGCCAGAACTCATTGCACGGAGCAGAGCACTGGCCCGTCATGCATCAGTAGTAACCAGCCTTGCGCATGGTGCGGTCAGTGCCCGACTGTGCGGCTTCAAGAGCCTCTTCAACAGTCGAGGAACCGGCCAGTGCGGCAGAGAACTGCTGGCCTACTGTGGTGCCGATACCCTGGAATTCCGGGATAGCGGCAAACTGAACACCGACATAGGGCTTCGGCTTCATGGTCGAATTGATCGGATCGGCACTGTCGATGGCAAGAAGGGTCTCGTCAGCAAACGGTGCGGCTTCCAGATATTTCGGGTTTTCGTACAGGGACATACGGGTACCCGGCGGAACGTTGGCCCAGCCTTCTTTGGAGGCTACGAGTTCCAGATAGTCTTTGGACGTTGCCCAGGCGATGAATTTCTGGGCGGCTTCGACTTTCTGGGAACCGGTCGGAATGCCAAGGTTCCATGCCCAGAGCCAGTTGGCACCAGTGCAGGTTTCAGCACACGGAGCTTCGGTGAAGCCGACCTTGTCGGCAACGGTCGATTCTTTGGGATTGCTGACAAAGGATGCTGCAACGGTTGCATCGATCCACATGCCGCATTTGCCCGAGTTGAACAGCGAAAGGTTTTCGTTAAAGCCGTTCGAGGTTGCGCCCGGAGGACCATATTTGCCGAGGATTTCGACATACATGTCGAGGGCGTTTTTCCATTCGGCGCTGTCGAAGGTCGGGTTCCAGTTCTCGTCAAACAGGCGCGCGCCATAGGCATTGCCCATGGTGGTGATCAGCGCCATGTTTTCGCCCCAGCCGGCCTTGCCGCGCAGGCAGATGCCATAAACACCGTTATCCGGGTCATGAAGCTTTTTGGCGATGTCGAGCGTCTGGTCCCAGGTCAGGCGGCCATTGATGGAAACGCCTGCTTTTTCAAACAAATCCTTGCGGTACATCATCATCGAGCTTTCTGCGTAGAAAGGGGCCGCAAAAAGCTGATCATCCTTGCTTACCGCAGCGCGGATCGCAGGCATGATGTCATCGGTATCGTAATCGGCACCAAGTTTATCAAGCGGTGCCAGCCAGCCCTTTTCCGCCCAGATCGGAACCTCGTAGGTGCCAATCGTCATGATGTCATACTGACCGCCCTTGGTGGCGATATCGGTCGTGACACGCTGACGCAGGGTGTTTTCTTCGAGCGTAACCCATTCAAGGGAAATGTCGGGGTTTTTGGAGGTGAAGTCATCCGTCAGCTTCTGCATGCGGATCATGTCACCGTTGTTCACGGTAGCAATGGTAAGTTTTGTTTCGGCATTGGCGGAGAATGCGACACCGCCTGCCAACAGCGCGCAAAGCGCTGCTCCCGTTACGCGTTTCATAGTTCCTCCCAAAGGACTGTGTACCCGATGGGCAAATTATCTTGCCCGTTTGATCATTTGTTCAGGTAATGAGCATTCACTCAATTTGAGGCAGCTTTGTCAAACGAAATCGTTTTTGCGCTGCAACAAGAAAACCCCGCCAAAAGATCTGACGGGGCTGATTTCCGTATTGATTCAAAACGTGTTTTGCGGCGATCAGTTTTGCAGCAAAGCCTCGGCGGTGGCTTCGTCCGTGATCAGCGTCGTGATCAGTTTGCCGCGCATCGCCCCGCGAATCGCGGCAACTTTTTTCGCACCCTTGGCGACAGCAATTGTATTTTGTGCCGGAATATGGATCGGCGCACTGGTGACGCGATGGTTGACGTCGTGATCAAGGATCACGCCGTTTTCATCGAATGACCAACTGACAACTTCACCGATGCCGCCGTTTTTTTGCAGGGATCGCAATTCATCCTTGCTGATGAAGCCATCAATATAAAGCGGCGCATCAGCACCAAGATCACCCACACCGACAAAGCGGACATCGGCCTTGGCAGCCAGATGCATGATATTGTCCATCGGGGGTTGCTGCTGCATCTGGGCGCGGACATCGGCATTTTCGACAATCACCGGGATCGGTAACGGATAATGCGGCGCACGGGTGCGATCCGCGAGATCGATAACCGCATCATAGAAACTTGCAGCACCATCATGGGCAATTGTCCCGACCAGCGATACGATCTTGTGATGGCGGGCATCGACGCGTTGAACTTCGTCGACCATGCCACGCATGGCGCGCCCCGTGCCCACCGCGATGATCTTGGGATCAGGGGATTGCAGAACGCGTTCAAGATAGGTCGCAGCCGTCTGCGTCATGCCAAACATGGCATCGGGGGCGGCGGGATCGGTCGGCACCACATCACAATTGGCAAGACCGTATTCCTTGCACAGCGAAGCGGCCAGTTCCATGCAATGTGCAATCGGATGATCAAGGCGCACCTTGACCAGGCCTTCGCTGATGGCAGCCGATACCAGACGTTGTGCGGTGGGGCGTGAAACGCCAAGTTTGGTGGCGATTTCGTCCTGTGTGTTCCCGGCGCAATAATAAAGCCAGCCCGCGCGGGCGGCTTCGTCAAGCCTTGAGGCCTCTTTGCG
>CAMPHD010000196.1 GCA_946885765.1 uncultured Thalassospira sp. | reverse complement strand
ATCCGTGTGCGCTTGTCGACCGCGCGATGATGGAAATGAAGGAACTTGATGATGCCGTGGCGGATCGCGATCTTTCGGAGATCGGGCGCGAGGCGGCCGATGTGATGATTTTGCTGTATCGGCTGGTGGATCAGTTCGGCCTGGACCTTGATGGCGAAGTGCAGGCGAAGATGGCGATCAACCGGGCGCGGAAATGGTCGGCCAAGGGCGATGGCACCGGCTCGCATATCTGATCTTGTCTGATCTTGGGCCGGCGGACGCATCGGGCCACCGGTAGGGTGACCCGACGTGGTGATATCAGTTGGCGCTGTAGACCTTGCTGGACTTGCTGGTGAGCCAGACCGGGATGGATTGTTTGTCCGGGCCGATGGTGGCGCTGCTGAAATTGTCGGCTTCGAGATAGGCGTGGGCGGGGTTGATGCCCTCGGCACTCATCCAGCTATCGGATGGCACATCGTCGGCCGGGGTTTCGGACAGCGGGGCGGTGACCGCGTTGCAGGCAATTTTATAGACCGTGGTTTTACCGCCAAAGACATTGCGGCGGCTGTCGGCCATGGCTTTGAAGTCGGCTGGTGTCAGATCGACAAAAACCGAAAGGGCGGTTCCGGCCTGATCCGGATCATCGTAATAGGCGCGCGAGGCGGATGGTACGAAGGGGCTTGCGGTGCCGGTTTCAACGAAACGGAAGTAGCCGCTGCTGCATGCAAAGGCGTTGATCGGAAGCAGCATGGCGGCAGCAGCAATCAGCAGGCCGGTCATTTGGGGCAGTTTCATTTAAATCTCCTGAGCGATGACATGAATGCCCAAAAGTGACGCCCGGAAGGTTCGAATGTGATGTCGATTACACCTTTTGAGCGGAAAAAGTGGTTATCGATCAGGGGTTGTGCGGACTGCATTGTCGAAAAAATCAGGGATTCGTTCCTTAAAGGTGATTTCCCCAGACCGAAACCTGCGGATGACGAGAGAGGCGGTATTATAAAATAGTTGTAAAAAGCCTCGAAAAGTAAGCGATCCGGGGCTGTTTTGCCCCAACTTTAGGCAAGAATGAAAAAGACCGCCGAAATGGCGTTGCGCGGGGGTTGCCCCTGTCATGGACATGTGATACCAAACGCTCGCTTCTCGGCGGGAACACCTTCCGAGAGACCATTTTTTTATACGTATCCGAGTCGTTCTCATAACCAGAATTGAGGGCTTTCACCGGTGTCCCAAAATACTGCCGCGACCGGGCTTCAAGGGCGTTACGCCACAGCATTATTCGAATTGGCCCAGTCGGCCAATGCGCTTGATGCTGTCAAAAGCGATCTTGAATTGCTCGACCAGGCCATCGTCGAAAGCGATGACCTGCGGAATGTGCTCCGTAGTCCCGTGATTTCCCGGGATATGCAGGCCAAGGCAATGGCGGCCCTTCTGGACAAGCTTGGCGTTTCCGAGTTGACCAAGAAGACCGTTGGCGTTCTGTGTCAGAAACGCCGCCTTTTCGTTCTGCCGGATGTTATCAGTTCCTACCTTTCCATGCTCTCAGCTTTCAAAGGCGAAGTGACCGCACAGGTGACGTCGGCTTCCGAGCTGAAGAAAGAGCAAATCGAAGCCGTTACCGGCGCTCTTAAAGAAATTGTTGGCGCCACTGTCAAAGTGGACCTGAATGTCGATCCGGCGGTTCTTGGCGGCCTTGTCGTCAAGGTCGGTTCCCGGGTTTTTGATGCCTCGCTTCGTACCAAATTGCAGAAGCTCGAGCTCGCTATGAAAGGGGTTGCGTGATGGAAATCCGCGCCGCGGAAATCTCCGCTATTCTTAAGGATCAGATTGCCAATTTTGGCGCTGAAGCCGAAGTTGCCGAAGTCGGTCAGGTTCTGTCTGTCGGTGACGGTATCGCCCGTGTTCATGGTCTTGACAATGTTCAGGCCGGTGAACTGGTCGACTTCCCGGGTGGCATCAAGGGCATGGCCCTGAACCTTGAGGAAGACAATGTCGGTATCGTTATTTTCGGTTCTGACCGTACCATCAAGGAAGGCGACCAGGTAAAGCGTACCGGTGCCATCGTTGACGTGCCGGTTGGCAAGGAACTGCTGGGCCGCGTTGTTGACGCGCTTGGCAACCCGATCGACGGTAAAGGTGATCTGGGTGCCAAAGAACGTCGCCTTGCCGACGTCAAGGCACCGGGCATCATCCCGCGTAAATCGGTTCACGAGCCGGTACAGACCGGTATCAAGTCGATTGACTCGCTGATCCCGATTGGCCGTGGCCAGCGCGAGCTGATCATTGGTGACCGTCAGACCGGTAAAACCGCGATCATCATCGACACCATTCTGAACCAGAAGCCGGTGAACGATGCTGCGAAAAAAGACAGCGACAAGATGTTCTGCATCTATGTTGCGGTTGGTCAGAAACGTTCGACGGTTGCACAGGTTGTGAAGGTCCTTGAGGAACGTGGCGCGATGGAAAACACCATCGTTGTTGCCGCGACCGCATCCGACCCGGCACCGATGCAGTTCCTGGCACCGTTCGTTGCCTGCGCAATGGGTGAATATTTCCGCGACAATGGCATGCATGCCACCATCTTCTATGATGATCTGTCGAAACAGGCTGTTGCCTATCGCCAGATGTCGCTGCTTCTTCGCCGCCCGCCGGGACGTGAAGCTTTCCCAGGCGACGTTTTCTATCTGCACTCCCGTCTGCTGGAACGTGCTGCGAAAATGAATGACGAAAACGGCGCTGGCTCGCTGACCGCACTGCCGGTTATCGAAACCCAGGGTAACGACGTTTCGGCGTTTATTCCGACCAACGTGATTTCGATCACCGACGGTCAGATCTTCCTTGAAACCGACCTGTTCTATAAGGGCGTTCGCCCGGCTGTGAACGTTGGTCTGTCGGTTTCGCGTGTGGGTTCGTCCGCTCAGATCAAGGCAATGAAACAGGTTGCCGGTTCGATCAAGCTGGAACTTGCCCAGTATCGTGAGATGGAAGCCTTCGCACAGTTCGCATCGGATCTTGATCCGGCGACCCAGAAACTTCTGGCACGTGGCGCACGTCTGACGGAACTGCTCAAGCAGCCGCAGTATTCGCCGCTTAAAGTCGAAGAGCAGGTTGTTGTGATCTATGCCGGTGTCAAGGGGTACCTTGACGGTGTCGCAGTTGGCAAAATTCGTGCTTTCGAAGAACAGTTCCTGAACGACATCCGTTCGTCGGGTGCTGACATTCTTGATGCGATCCGCACCGAGAAGGTTCTTTCGGAAGCCAGCGAAACGAAGCTCAAAGCGTTCCTCGACAAGTTCGCGAAAACCTTCGCGTAAGTCTGAACTTTAGGCGAAGGAGGAAACGCAATGGCTAGTTTGAAGGATCTGCGCTCGCGCATTGCCAGCGTCAAATCGACGAAGAAAATTACTTCGGCGATGAAGATGGTGGCAGCCTCCAAGCTCCGCCGTTCGCAGGATGCAGCGGAAGCAGCCCGTCCCTATGCAGATCGCATGGGGACGATGCTGGGCCGGCTTGCAGCCGCGGTTGGTGGAGCACAGGGGGCACCAAAGCTTCTGGCCGGTACCGGCAAGGATGACGTGCATCTGCTCGTCGTCTTTACCGCGGACCGTGGCCTTTGCGGTGGTTTCAACGCATCGATCATCAAAGCGACCCGTATCAAGGTCCGTGCCCTTCGGGCAGCGGGCAAAACGGTGAAGCTGATCTGTGTTGGCCGCAAGGCATCGGATGCGCTCAAGCGTGAATTTGGTGACGCGATTGTCGCCCGGTATACCGGCGTCGAAGGCAAGAAGGGGATTGATTTCTCTGCTGCTACCGACGTTGCCGACAAAATTCTGGCGCTGTATGACGAAGGCGAATTTGACGTCTGCTCGATCTTCTACAACAAGTTCGTGTCAGCCATTTCGCAGGTCGTTACCGAACAGCAGCTGGTGCCGTTCGCGGTGCCGGAAACCGACGGGCAGGAAGAAGCTACCGGTTCTTCTGCGGTTTATGAATATGAACCGTCTGAAGAAGCCATTCTGGCTGATCTGCTGCCGCGTAATGTCGGTGTCCAGATTTTCGGTGCCATGCTGGAAAGCAGTGCATCCGAACACGGTGCGCGTATGTCCGCGATGGATAACGCAACCCGCAATGCCGGCGATATGATCGACCGACTGAGCATCCAGTACAACCGCTCACGTCAGGCCCAGATCACCAACGAACTGATTGAAATCATTTCCGGCGCCGAGGCTTTGTAAGCGGGTCGCAGGAACTAACGGATAGTTTTGTCCGAGCAGGAGACAATACCTATGGCGAACAAGAAGGCGGGGAAAATTTCCCAGGTTATGGGCGCCGTCGTCGACGTTAAATTCGACGGCGATCTGCCTCCCATTCTGAACGCGCTGCATGTTGACAACAACGGCCAGCGTCTGGTTCTTGAAGTTGCACAGCACCTTGGTGAGAATGCCGTCCGTACCATCGCGATGGACACCACCGAAGGTCTGCGTCGCGGTCAGGAAGTCATCGATACCGGTGATGCGATCCTGGTTCCGGTTGGCCCGGAAACCCTTGGTCGTATCCTGAACGTCATCGGCGAGCCGGTTGACGAACGTGGCCCGGTGAATGCGAAAATGAAATCGCCAATTCACCGTGAAGCACCGTCCTTTACCGATCAGGCAACTGACACCGAAATCCTGGTCACCGGCATCAAGGTCATCGACCTTATCGCGCCGTATACCAAGGGTGGTAAAATCGGTCTGTTCGGCGGTGCGGGCGTGGGTAAAACCGTTCTCATCATGGAACTGATCAACAACGTGGCAAAAGGCCACGGCGGTTATTCGGTTTTCGCAGGTGTTGGTGAACGTACCCGTGAAGGTAACGACCTCTATCACGAGATGATGGATTCGGGCGTTATCAATCCGGAAGGCGCATCCAAAGCCGCACTGGTTTATGGCCAGATGAACGAACCCCCGGGAGCACGCGCACGTGTTGCCCTGACCGGTCTGACGATTGCGGAATATTTCCGTGATGAAGAAGGCCAGGACGTTCTGTTCTTCGTCGATAACATCTTCCGCTTCACCCAGGCGGGTTCGGAAGTGTCCGCACTTCTCGGTCGTATCCCGTCTGCTGTGGGTTATCAGCCGACGCTGGCGACCGACATGGGCGCGCTGCAGGAACGTATTACCTCGACCAAAAAAGGTTCCATTACCTCGGTCCAGGCCATTTACGTTCCGGCCGATGACTTGACTGACCCGGCACCGGCAACCTCGTTTGCCCACCTTGATGCGACCACGACGCTCAACCGTCAGATTGCCGAGCTTGGCATCTATCCGGCAGTTGATCCGCTCGACAGTACCTCGCGTGCGCTTGATCCGGGCGTTATCGGCAAGGAACACTACGAGACCGCGCGTGAAGTGCAGCGTATCCTTCAGACCTATAAGGGGCTTCAGGACATCATTGCAATTCTCGGCATGGACGAGCTTTCGGAAGAAGACAAACTGGTCGTGGCCCGTGCCCGTAAGATCCAGCGTTTCCTTTCGCAGCCGTTCCACGTTGCAGAAGTCTTTACCGGTACTCCGGGCGTGTTCGTTCAGCTCGAAGACACGATCAAGGCGTTCAAGGCAATCTGCGCTGGTGAATATGACCACATGCCCGAACAGGCATTCTACATGGTCGGCACCATCGAAGAAGCCATCGAGAAAGCCAAGAAGATGGCCGAAGCTGCCTAAGGCAGCTTCGGTCCCCCTTCCCATACGGGAGAGAGGACTGTCATGACTGATACGACTGTATTGGAACTTGTTTCGCCGTCTGCCCTGCTCAAATCCGAGCCGGTCGAGATGGTCGTTGTTCCGGGCACGGAAGGGAATTTTGGCGTGCTGCCCAAGCATGCGCCGATGATCTCGACCATTCGTCCGGGTGTCATCGACATCTATGCAGGTGGCAAGGTTTCCGAACGTATCTTCGTTGCCGGTGGCGTCGCCGAGGTTAACCCCGAGCGTTGCACCATTCTGGCAGAAGAAGCCGTTCCGGTTGCCGATATCAAGGCCGATGAAGCCCAGGCAAGTCTTGAGACCGCCGAAGCGGATCTGAAGGCGGCAACCACGGCGCATGACAAGGCGAATGCCGAACGTGCGCTTGAGATTGCCCGTGCACGGATTGCTGCATTGTCCAACTGATCATCGATCTTCGATTTTGTGAAAAAGGCCGCTGTTGTGCAAACAGCGGCCTTTTCTATTTTCGGAATGTCAGGAGTGACCGGGGTAGCGTGATCGGGGCAGCGGACTGCAAACCGTCAAGGCATCGGGGGAGGCGCCGGGGTGGGGCTGATAGGCCGTGCGGTGGGTGTGGGCGTGGCAGCGG
>CAMPHD010000195.1 GCA_946885765.1 uncultured Thalassospira sp. | reverse complement strand
GCTGGGCAATATTCTTGCCAATCCCAAGGCAGGCATTGTCTTTACAGATTTTGTCACTGGCGATGTCCTGCAAATCACCGGCGATGCCGACGTTATCATCGACGGGCCGGAAATTGCCGCCTTTCAGGGTGCGGAACGTTTGTGGCGGGTTTTCCCGCGCAAGGTCGTGTTGCGTAAAGCCGCCCTTCCGATCCGCTGGCGGGATCAAACCAACGGTGCATCCCCCAACAGTCTTCTGACCGGCGACTGGGAAACGGCGGAGCGCAAGGTTGCGGCAATGCAGAACGCGATTATTTGGAAAAATTTAAAAATAACGCGGATTGTGAAGGAAAACAGAATAATCAAATCGTTTCATCTTGAACCGCTCGACGGGACTGGAGCCCTGCCGCACAAGGCCGGACAGCACCTGCCGATCCGGGTCACGGTGCCCGGTCATGACAAACCGCTAATCCGTACCTATACGCTTTCAAGCGGCCCATCGGATAATCGCTATCGCATCAGTGTGAAACGCGAAGGCGTGGTTTCAAGCCATTTGCATGACCATCTTGCCGAGGGCGATGTGATCGAAGCCCGCGCGCCTGCAGGCGATTTTTCAATCGACGCCCATGTCAAACGCCCTGCAGTTCTGATTGCCGGTGGGATCGGTATTACGCCAATGATCTCGATGTTGCGCCACATCGTCTATGAAGGGCTCCGCACCCGCGGCTTCCGACCGACATGGCTGTTTTATGCCGCGCGCACCCTTGAAGACCGGGCGTTTGATGACGAGCTGGTCGAACTGGTCAAAGCAGCCCAAGGCAGCATTCGCCTTGTCCGCGTCCTTGCCGATCCGACCGATGCAGAACCACGCAAGGATTACGAGGCATCCGGGCATATCGATATGAATTTGCTACGTTCCCTGCTGCCGTTTGATGATTTCGATTTTTATCTGTGTGGCCCGCCGCCCTTCATGCAGGCGATGTATGATGGCCTGCGCGGGCTTAACATCACCGATACCCGCATCCATGCCGAGGCATTCGGCCCCGCATCGCTGCAACGAAGTCAGGACAGCCAACCCGAATTGCCTGAATTGCCCGCGGTAAGCAGCACGGACACAAAGGTCGATTTTTCAAGTTCGGGCCAAAGCACAATCTGGAAACCGGGGGGCGGCAAGACCCTGCTAGAACTGGCAGAAGATGCCGGACTGGCACCAGAGGCAAGCTGCCGGGGTGGAAATTGCGGCACCTGCCGGACCAAAATCCTGCAAGGAAACGTGACCTATAAAACCCGGCCATCGGCCAAGACCGACCCGGACGAGGTATTGATTTGCTGTGCCGTGCCCGCAGCTGTGGAAGGTGCCAACAATGTACCACTCGTTCTGGCGCTTTGATCCGGTCTTGGATTGCAAGGGCGCGCGCGACGTTCTATCTAGGTCGTAACTTTTAAAACGACTTTTGACGGAGCTTCCCGCCCCATGGCCGATCCGATCACCGTTTTTGATCGCCACATCCTGAAACTGCGCCGCGACCGCGCGGCAAAGCGCGCCAGCGAGTTCAATTTCCTGTTTGCCGAAACCGCCGAACGGCTTGCCGACCGGCTTGACGACACTACGCGCAAATTCCCGCTGGCAGTTGATCTTGGCTGCCACAATGGCGAACTTGGCCAGATCATCGGCGCACGTGGTGGGATCGAAACTCTGCATCAATGCGACATTTCATATGGTTATGCGCAGTCAGCCAGAATGCGCAATGAGCGCACGACATTCGTTGCCGACGAAGAATTCCTGCCTTTTGGCGACGGATCGCTTGATCTGATCCTTTCGAACGTGTCGCTGCACTGGGTCAATGACCTGCCCGGTATGCTGCTTCAGGCACGGCGCGCACTTAAACCCGACGGCCTGTTTCTGGCCTGCCTTCTGGGCGGGGATACGCTACGCGACCTGCGCGAAGCACTGATGACCGCCGAGGCCGAAGAAGAAGGCGGCGTGTCGCCCCGCGTTTCCCCCTTTGTCGATGTTCGCGATGCCGGGTCGCTGTTACAGCGCAGCGGCTTTGCCCTGCCAGTGGTCGATAGCGACGATATCACCATTGACTACCCTGATGCGCTGAAACTGATGCGCGATCTTTCGGGGATGGGCGAAAGCAACCTTGTCGCCATCCGGTCCAAAAAATTCACCAAACGCAGCACATTGGCCCGTGCCGCAGCAATTTATCAAGAACGTCATGGTCGCCCGGATGGCCGCGTTCATGTCAAATTTCAGGTGATCTACCTTACCGCATGGGCCCCGGACGAAAGCCAGCCAAAACCGCTGCGTCGTGGTACCGGTCAGGTCAGCCTTGTAGATTTTCTGGGTGACGTGCCAGACAAGCCCGATCCAGCCAAAAGCAATTAATCACAAAATTTTATTTAACCGATCAAAAACAAACAGTTACCGGAATTTGAAATGCTCCTTCCTTCTCCCCTGATTCAGGGCAAGCTGATCAAACGTTACAAACGGTTTCTGGCCGATATCGAGCTTGAAAATGGCGACATGATCACCGCCCACTGCGCCAATCCCGGCGGGATGATCGGGTTAAAGGAAGCCGGGATTGATGTATGGCTGTCGCAATCGGACAATCCAAAACGCAAACTGAAATACAGTTGGGAACTGTGCCGGGTAAATAATGCGATGGTTGGCATCAATACTGCTCATCCCAACGCAATTGTCGAAGAGGCAATACTGGCAGGCAAGGTGCCGGAACTGGCCGGGTATGAGACGCTGAAACGCGAAGTCAAATACGGCAAGAATTCCCGCATCGATATTCTGCTGTCCGATCCGGTCAAGGGACTTTGCTATGTCGAGGTCAAAAACGTCCATCTGAAACGCGATGACACCGTGCCCGGATTGGCGGAATTCCCCGATGCCGTAACCGCGCGCGGGGCAAAGCATCTCGATGAAATGGCCGACATGGTCGCAGAGGGACACCGCGCCGTGATGTTCTATCTGATCCAGCGCGATGATTGTGATCAGTTTGCCTTGGCATCCGACATCGATCCGCATTATGCGGCGCGCTTTGCGGCTGCCACCAGTGCTAAGGTCGAAGCCATCGCTTATGATTGTATCATTGATGTTGAGCCGCCCTCGGTGACGGTTAACCGGGCCCTTCCTATCCGCGATATCAGCGGAAAGTGACGGCATCCTTGCCAATTTCGCCCTGTCCGATTATGTCATTGAACTATGTTGCGACACAGCGACCATTGAATTTACTGCCGAACCAAGGAGATTTCGGGTGGCGAACGGAAAAGTAAAACTGCACGGACCCGAAGCGTTCGAAGGGATGCGCGCCGCCGGACGGCTGGCTGCGGAAGTGCTCGATTACATTACGCCTTTCGTTGTTCCGGGCGAAACGACCGGCAGGCTTGACCAATTGTGTGATGAATATATTCGCGACCATAACGCGGTTTCAGCCTGCCTTGGATATCGCGGTTTTCCGAAATCGATTTGCACGTCGATCAACCATGTTGTGTGCCACGGCATTCCCGGCGATAAAAAGCTTTTGAATGGTGACATCATGAATATCGATGTCACGGTCATTCTGGATGGCTGGTATGGCGATACGTCGCGCATGTATATCGCAGGCACGCCCAAGGTGATGGCGCAGCGTCTTGTCGATGTGACATACGAAGCATTGTGGCGCGGCATCAATGCCGTCAAGCCGGGGGCGACCCTTGGCGATATCGGTCATGCGATCCAGAGCTATGCCGAAAGCGAACGTTTTTCGGTTGTGCGTGATTTCTGCGGCCACGGCCTTGGCCAGGTGTTCCATGATGCGCCCAATATCCTGCATTACGGCAGCCCGGGCGAAGGACTGGTACTGGAACCCGGCATGATCTTCACCATCGAGCCGATGATCAATCAGGGTACCTATACCTGCAAAATCCTGCCTGATGGCTGGACAGCCGTAACGCGGGACCGCAAACTGTCCGCCCAGTTTGAACATTCTCTTGGCGTGACCGATGACGGGTTTGAAATCTTTACCCGTTCGCCCGCCGGGCTTGAAAAACCACCATACGACATCAGTGCCGCCGCCGAATAAGGCCGCGAACGAAGGGGGAAGCGGATTTGAGCGAAACAGAAGATCGCAAAGCTGCTTCCCGTCCTGACTCGCCGATTGATGCTCAGATTGATGACGGCGCACAGGTCTTTTTCGATCAGACGCGCGATGCCGTCCCGGTCGGACAAAACGGCCAGTTACCAGCATCCCCGACCGACGCAAAGCCCGCCAAACCGCATTATCACGGTCACCGCCAACGCCTGCGCGAACGATTCCTTAAAGGTGGGGCAAATGCACTTGCCAATTATGAATTGCTGGAACTTCTGCTGTGCATGGCGATGCCGCGCGGAGATGTCAAACCGCTGGCGAAATCGCTGATTGCGCAATTTGGCAGCTTTGCCAATGTGCTTGCCGCACGGCCCGAGGATTTGCAAAAGGCCAAAGGCCTTGGGGAGGCCGGAATTGCCGCGATCAAGGTCGCCGAAGCCAGCGCACAATATCTGGCACGCGAACGCGCCATGGAATTACCGGTGCTCGCCAGTTGGGAACAGCTGATCGATTATTGCCGGGTGCGGCTGGGCCATCGCAAGACCGAAGAACTGCATTTGCTGTTTCTGGACCGCAAGAACCGGCTGATTGCTGATGAATGTCATCAGACTGGCACGGTCGACCACACCCCGGTTTATCCGCGTGAAGTGATCAAGCGCGCCCTTGAACTGCATGCTAGCGCGATCATTCTGGTCCATAACCACCCCAGCGGCGATGCCACCCCGTCGCGCGGCGATATCGACATGACGCGCAAGATTGTCGACGCGGCAAAGGCGATGGAAATCATCATCCACGATCACATCATCATCAGTCAGACCGGGTATAATTCGTTTAAAACCCTTGGTCTGATCTAGGATCACAGCCATGCCCCATATCGGACTGGTCGCCCTTGTCGTGGCGGATTACGACGGTGCCATTGATTTCTATGTCAACAAGGTCGGTTTCGATCTGATCGAAGACACCGACATGGGCAACGGCAAACGCTGGGTCATTGTCTGCCCGAAAGGGGCATGTGAAAGCCGCCTTTTGCTCGCACAGGCATCGGGCAAAACACAAACCGCTGCCATCGGCAATCAGACCGGCGGGCGGGTTGGCTTTTTCCTGAATACCGACAACTTCGCCCGCGATCATGCCCGGATGAAAAAGGCCGGTGTCATGTTTCTTGAAGAACCACGATACGAGCCATATGGCACCGTTGCTGTCTTTGCTGACCTTTATGGCAACAAGTGGGATTTGCTGGAACTAAAACCCCCTGACGCCCACGATCAAAGGGTGGCGTAGCCATAAAACCGCTGACCGGCAGAAACCGCCAGAAATCCGCTACAAATGCCAATGATCAGCATGGCCACAAGCGTCATCCCCACACAGAAGCGGATAAACCACATCATGATCCTCCCGGGATTCATTCTGGCAGATAACAAACGGCGGGTCGGCCGATTGGACGTGACCGACCCGCCAGAAACCGGCGGCCTAGGTTGGGGCGGGCAGGAGACCGATGCCTGAACCCAAAGGTCAGAAGTTATAAACCAGCCCCAGACCGATGCTGTAAATATAGTCATCATCAATTAACGGGCTGTCGGTATAGCTGTCAGGCAGCAATTCCACCCCGCCGGTCCCAAGCAGAACGATACTTTCGGTAATAGGATAGGTCACAGAGACGTCAAGATGCGGGATGAAGGCAGCATCCGCATCATAGGCACTGCGGTCACTTCTGATTTCGTTCCCGCTGACCCCTACATTGTAGTTTGCCAGTTTTTCGCTTTGCCAGCGCACACCGCCACCCCAGTTGAATGTCACATCCTGCAAATCCATCGGGATCGTATAGGTCAGGTCAAGTTCATGGCCGTCATGAGCATCATTCAGATCGGTCAGGTAATAGGCCCCGACTTCGCCGCGCCAAAGGCGGCTTTTGAAACCGATCCCGGCTTCATAGGCCATATCGCGTTCATTCATGCCGCGCAGATAGTCACTATCGTCATTGTCAAACGGCTTCATGCGAAGTGCGCCAAGCACGTCAAGACTGGCGAACTCGTTTTGCCATGCGGTGACGGATATCCCGTCGGTGCCGATATGCAGCCGATCCGCATCATAGGCCAGAAGCGGCAAAGGATTTAAATCGACGCTGTCCGCACCGCGATAGGGATTGCTTTCGACCTGACCAAATGCCCCGAACTGCCACACGCCGCCAAGCCAGGGATCGGCGGCTTCGTCCTGTTTGGGATTGACCTCTTCGCGCAGGATGTCCCTTGTATCTGAGCTTACTCGTGAGATGACGAGTCTCGGG
>CAMPHD010000194.1 GCA_946885765.1 uncultured Thalassospira sp. | reverse complement strand
GCCAGCGCAGAACCTGCATAGAGTCTATTCAACGGGTATGCTCCCAACGGATATGCTTTCGGACCGGCATTTCTGGCCGTTTCCGATGATTGCGAGGCCGACGAGGTTTTCCTGTCGCAGCTTACTGGCCGGGATAGACCTGTTTCCAGTCGTTTTTCATGCTGACGATTGTCCAGCCCAGTCCGGGGCCTTCGTCCAGAGCCTTGTCGAGTTTGCCAAATACCGATTTGCGGTCATAGGCAACTTCACGGTCGCCGTCATCATGATGGACAATAAGGCCAAACCGTTTTCCGTCCCCGGCGGTTGCCCATTGCAGCATCTGGAAATCGCCGTCCGAATTGCCAAAGGCGGCAATCGGGCGTTTGCCGATATGGCCCAGAATGCCAATCGGCTTGCCTTCCTTGTCATCAATGAAGTCGACGGCTGTCAGACGGTTTATGACCGGTTTACCGTCGACAACCTTGTATTCGGTTTTGATCGAGGAACCGACGACCCGCTCAGACGGAATGCCGTAAACCTTTTCCGTCCATGGGCGCATGAACTCGATACCGCCGCCCGAAACGATGAAGACCCTGAAATCGTTGCTATGAAGATAATCAACCAGTTCAAGCATCGGCTGATAGACCATATCGGTATAAAGTCTGCCGGTTTTGGGGTGCTTTGCGGTTGCGATCCAGTCGGTTGCGATTTTGGTGAATTCATCGCTGGTCATCCCGGCATGGGTGACGGCAACCAGTTCGAGCACACCCTTTTCACCGGTTGCGGCAAGACCCTTCAGGTCCCCGGCAAGAACCGATTTATAGGGTTCCTTGTCCTTCCATTCGGGGTGATCGGGCGCCATCTGTTTGACGCGATCAAGCGCAAAGGCAAGCTGCACATACATGGGCTGCTCGCTCCAGAGCGTGCCGTCATTGTCAAAAGTTGCAATCCGGTCGGTTGGGGCGACATAGTCCGGGCCACCGTCGGTGGTTACGGCTGTGACGAAATCGACAATTGACTGTTTTGTTGCGCCTTCATTCCATGAAGGAAGCGGATCGGACTGTGCCATCGCACCGGTAACGGACATGCAGGCGGTGACGAGGCAGACCCCGAACACATGAAAGACTGACTTGAACCGCATGGAATAAGTCCTTTCAGGAACAATTTTTCACGGAGACGTCCGCCCCGCTTTGCAACGGGGCGGACATTCGGTTTCGCGGGATCAGTTTCCGCTTGGCAGGCCGATATTGAAGCCTTCGTTCTTCAGGGCATCGCGTACATAGCTGAAGCGCTGATACTGGCTGAGTGTAATTGGCCCGTTATAGACTTCGCTTTGTGCCTTGCGCGGCGGGTATTTGATGTAGGTCTGCATCAGGTCCGACACTTCCTGATTGACCACCGGCAGATACCAGGTGCGTTCGGTGTAGTTGTTCATGAAGATGTCATAACGTTCCTGCGGATCTTGCAGGATGTCAAAGATCTGCGGAACCGCAGCGACATAGCTTTCCGGGCCTTTCCAGCCGAGGTTTGAATCAACGGCCAGCCCACCGGTGGCGGCACCGTTATCGCCACGCAGGTTGAATACCGCCTTATAATGGCCGATACGTGCTGCACCCGGGGTCAGTTCGTTTTCGGTGAAATAGAACCATGCTTTGCGTTCCGACTCGCCGCTACCTTCCCAGACCGGGGTCATGTCGTAACTGTCAAAGATGATCGGTTTGCCTTCACGGTCTTCGGTGGGAAGCTCGATATCGGCGGCGGATGCAAAGGTTGCCATCAGATCAAGGCCGCCGACAATTGCCGCACTTTTGGTATCAGGCTCGACATGGCCGGGCCAGCGAACAATGGCGGGAACACGGTTGCCACCTTCGCGGATCGTGCCCTTGGTGCCACGGAACGGCGTATAACCCGCATCCGGGTAAACATCCTGCCATGCGCCGTTATCGGTGGTCCAGAAGACGATGGTGTTGTCCTTGAGCCCCAGTTCGTCGAGCTTGTTGACGATGTTCCCGATACGGGCATCAAGCTCGACAACAGAGTCCGCATATTTGGATTTCGAAATCGATTTATGTTCGAAATCCGGGTGCGGCATATTCGGCTGATGAACCTTCATGAAGTTCACATTGATGAAGAAGGGGGTGTCGGGTTTCTTTGCTGCTTCTTCAAGGAACTCGATAGAAGCTTTTTCAACATAACCGTCGAAATAGGGAATGCCGACGACACCTTTGTCCGGGGTGTCGACATACTGGCCGTTGATTTTGAAATCTTCGGTGGGTTTTTCACCGGCCTTGCCGGAAAGTGATCCCTTGGTGACATCAATGAACATCTGGCGAAGGTCATCGGGCATGTCGGGGAACCAGGTCGGATCGGCATAGGTATAGGCATTGAGGTGGTACAGGCCGACATATTTCATCACGTCATAGCCCTGGGCATTGGGAAGGGCATAATCCTCTTCACCCAGATGCCACTTGCCGGTGAAATAGGTATCATAGCCACCGGTTTTCAGAACCGAGGCAAGCGTCCATTCGGCTGCCGGAAGGCCGCCGCCCTGTCCCTGAAAGGCCACCGTCGTCATGCCCGAACGGTTCGGAATGCGACCGGTCTGCATGGCAGCACGGCCCGGTGTGCAGCTTGGCTGGGCGTAGAAGGATGTGAACATCATGCCTTCTTCGGCCAGTTTGTCGATATTGGGGGTCGGCATACCGCGGGCCTCGCCGCCCAGATACGGACCGGTATCGCCATAACCGGTGTCGTCCGAAACAATGAACAGGATATTCGGCTTTTGCGCATTTTGGGCGAATGCCAAGCCCGGCAAGGCGGCGCAGGCAAGTCCTGCGGCCATCAGGCCCGCTATGATTTTCGGTTGCATAGCTGTCTAGCTCCCTTCTGTCCGGTAAAACGGGTGGCGGGAATGCCCCCCTGTGCTCGTGCTCCCATTGGGAGACTTAAGGTTTCCACCTGCATTGTTCGGACACTGTTGCCCTGATGGCGGGATTGCAGCTTCAGGAGTGCTTGGCAGTTCAGGTTTGCTCTTGCTGATTAAGCCGGAGCGGTTCGGCAATATCCGACAAGGTGACGTTTCTAATACGCTTGAGAGTTATAATTAGTGAAAACCTATAATTGATTATTGGGTCGCTGCAATATCTTGGCAAGATGTAAACGATAATTTGTATTCGATGGTTTTGTTACAGCCGATACGGGCATTCCTGCTGAAGGTGTCGATATCCGCCCAAAGAAAAAGGGGCGAACTTTCGTTCACCCCTTAAAACCATTTGCGGATCGCCCGCCACGGGCGCAGTCAGTTCGGTTCAGGCACCGGATTGATCTGCGCGAAATCGGGTGCATTCGCATCGGCGACCGTTACGATCCCGGCGTCATTGGTCGAAACGCGCCCCTCGGCGATCCAGCGGATCACCTGCGGATAGATGCGGTGTTCCTGTTTAAGGATACGCTGTGCGAGCGTACCCGCATCATCACCGGGCAGGACCGGCACCACGGCCTGGGCAATGATCGGGCCGGAATCAACCTCGGGCACCACATAATGCACCGTGCAGCCGGAATATTTGACCCCGGCATCAAGGGCAGCCTGATGAACATGCAGGCCCTTGAAGCTCGGCAAAAGGGACGGGTGAATATTGATCAGACGCCCCTGCCAGCAGGTCACAAAGCTCTCGCTGACCAGACGCAGGTAGCCCGCCAGAACCACCAGATCGGCACCGGATTCTTCAATCAGGCTGCTGACCGTGCTGTCATAGGCCTCGCGACCGCCTTCGAAGCCCTTGTGCGAAATGGCTTCGGCCCGGATACCGGCACGGCGCGCACGTTCAAGCCCACCGGCATCACGCTGGTTGGAAAACACCAGAACGATTTCGGCCGGATAATCGGACGCCTTGCAGGCATCAATGATCGCCTGAAGATTCGACCCGCCGCCCGAAACCAGAACGGCAAGCTTCAGCGGCGTTACTTTTCCCATGCAGCGGCCATGTTCTTGATGATGACCTGCGGGCCATCACCGGCACGCGGGCCGATCACACCGATCTGGCTGACGGTTTCGCCGTTTTCACGCAGCAATGCTTCGGCCTCATTGGCCTTATCGGCCGGAACCACAACGCACATGCCAATGCCGCAGTTAAAGGTACGCGCCATTTCAACCGACGGAATGCCGCCCTGTTTGGACAGCCATTTGAAAATCGGAAGGAACTCCCACGTGCTGGCGTCAAACACCGCCGTCAGGTTTTCCGGCAGAACGCGCGGGACGTTTTCGGTCAGACCACCACCGGTAATATGCGCCAGCGCCTTGACCAGACCGGCCTTATGCGCCGCAAGGCAGCTTTTGACATAGATTTTGGTCGGTTCAAGAAGCGCCTCGCCAACATTTTTGCCCGGTGCAAACGGAGCATCATCGGCGTAATCAAGCCCGGCAAGTTCAACAACCTTGCGCACAAGCGAATAACCGTTGGAATGAACACCGCTTGATGCCAGACCAAGGATCACATCGCCCTCGGCAACGTTGGAACCGTCCAGCAACTCGCCACGTTCCGCCGCCCCGACCGCAAAACCGGCCAGATCATATTCACCGTCCGCATACATGCCCGGCATTTCGGCGGTTTCCCCACCGATCAACGCACATCCTGCCTGTTTGCAGCCCTCGGCAATGCCGGCGACAACATCGGTTGCCTTTTCAACGGCAAGTTTGCCGGTGGCAAAATAATCAAGGAACAGAAGCGGTTCCGCGCCCTGAACCACAAGGTCATTGACGCTCATGGCGACAAGGTCGATGCCGACGGTGTCGTGTTTGTCAGCCAGAAAGGCGACTTTAAGCTTGGTACCGACACCATCGGTGCAGGAAACCAGAACCGGATCATTATAACCGGCAGCTTTCAGGTCGAACAAAGCGCCGAATCCCCCCAAACCACCGGTAACGCCGGTTCTGCTGGTTGCTTTGGCCAGCGGTTTGATTGCATCGACAAGGGCATTGCCAGCATCGATATCGACACCGGAGTCCTTATAGGTAAGGCCGTTGGAGGCGGTCATTGGGTGATCCTCGGCTTAAGCGCATGGATAAAACAAAGCGGGAAACCCCGCGTTTTTCATCAGTACGCCCTGACTTCAAATTGTCATTCGCGCGATGTTCCGGGGCCGGATGAACCAGATGCCCGGGAAATACCGCCATAGTGACGCCTTTAATCAGATCGATAACCACAGAAAAAGCGTCATACTGATAAAAAACGCGGGCTTGATAATTTCCGCTGGGCCGAAAATACTCAAACGCGGGCAATATGCAATGCTCAGGTGCGCATGGGAGAGTTTTCTTTCCAGAATGCTTCACTCGTGCCACAAAGATCATCAAACCATCGAAAAAATGGGCAAAGAGGCAAACGTGCTTACAAGACTCAAAAAATTCAGGCTGTTGGCGGGTATCGCCGGACTTTCGGCGTCCTTATCCTTTCCGGTATTTGCACAGGATATCTTTTCGGTATCGGGCGTGCATGTTGACGAAAGCGCAGAAACCGCCGCGGCCGCACGTGATCAGGCCCTTGCCATCGGGCAGCGCAAGGCCTTCGACGAGGTTGTCGCGCGCCTGACATTGCCCGAAGACCGCGCGGGAATTGGCAGCCCCAGCCAGGCCGACATCAATAACATGGTGCGCGATTTCGGGGTTTCGAACGAGAAAACATCTTCGGTGCGCTATATCGCGGACATGACGGTGCGGTTCAAGGAAACCGAACTGCGCAACTATCTGCGTTTCCGCGATATCCCGTTTGCCGAACTGCAATCCAAGCCGGTGATCGTTGTGCCGGTCTATCATTCGGGCGGTTATACCAGCCTGTGGGATGATCCAAACCCGTGGCGCGATATTTGGAGCCGCAATTTCGCATCGGGTGGTCTGGTGCCGGTCAAGGCACCGATTGGCGATTTGCAGGATATCGGCACCGTTTCGGCCGAGCAGGCGGAAAATGGTGCGGTCGAGCGTTTGAACGAGCTTGCACGCCGCTATGGGGCGAATGTCGCGGTGGTGGCCAGTGCCGATGTGCGTGGTGAAACCGGTGCGGAAACCGTCGATGTCACGGTCACGCGCTATGACGCGGGTGGTGCACCGCAGGTCTTTGGCGTGACCGAAACGACTCAGGAAGGCGAAAGCCTGAACGAGACGCTGGTGCGGGCCGCCAAAAGCGTTCAGGACCAGTTATCCGAAACCTGGAAACGGGCCAATCTGATCAATTACGGTACGGGCGGGCAATTGATGGTGTTCATCCCGATCACCGGACTTGATGATTGGGCGAAGATCGAGGAACGGCTGGTTGGTCTTCCGGTGGTGCGGTCCAGCCGCGTGGTGGCAATGTCGCGCCGCGAAGTGCAGATTGCGGTGGAA
>CAMPHD010000193.1 GCA_946885765.1 uncultured Thalassospira sp. | reverse complement strand
CTGAAAACACCAACGCCCAGGTGCGCGGGCTTGCAGAAGCTTCCCAGAAGATCGGTGATGTGGTCGGGTTAATCAGCGATATTGCCGAGCAGACCAACCTTCTGGCGTTGAACGCGACGATCGAAGCTGCTCGGGCGGGTGAGGCAGGGAAAGGTTTTGCTGTTGTCGCCGCCGAGGTCAAAAATCTTGCCAATGCAACGTCAAAGGCAACAGAGGAAATTACTACACAGATTACTGGAATTCAGACGGAAACAGAAGGTGCGGTGGTCGCGATTGATTCCATCGGTAGTACGATTGCCGAAATCAGTGAAATCGCTGCAACGATTGCAAGTGCAGTCGAGGAGCAGGGGGCTGCTACCGAAGAAATTACCCGAAATGTTCAACAAGCATCTGCTGGAACAAGCGAGGTCACGGAAAACATTCACGGAGTTAACGAAGCTGCAACATCAACCGGTGCCGCCGCCGAACAAGTTTTGAATGCGTCGGGCGAACTGTCCGAGCAGGCTGAAACCCTGCGATTAAAGGTTGAGGCGTTCCTGAGTGCAGTCAAGGCAGCCTAGTCTGTCTTCTTTGGCTTGAATTGCATCAAAATACAGGGGCCGTCGCCGGTTTCATATTCGGTATCACCGCTGAAACCGGCGGCTTCGTAACTTTTGCGGGCCCGGATATTTTTCGGGTCCGGATCAATCGCGACCAAGGGGGCGCCGCGATCAATCAGCATTTGCGCCAATAATCGCAGGAACATCTTCCCGTGGCCGCACCCCATCATGTCGGGTACACCGATAAAGGCATCAATGCAGCGCGTCCCTTTGGGCAAATGAGCAAAATGGGGTTGGGGCCACTGATGGGCGTCATAATGCTGGGCAAAGGCAAAGGGGCGATTGCGATACGATACAATCAACGTCGCCATTTCCGGCAGTTCGATGTCTTCGGTGATCAGTTCAATCTGCTCAGCAGGATCCCCCCACCAACGCGCTACTTCCGGCACACGCAGCCAGCGCCGTATCATGGGTAAATCATTGGGGAGGGCCCGCCGGAAACGATATGTCTCGGCGGTGGCCATGGCGATCAGGCCCCGACAGTGTCGCGTTTTGCGGCAAGCGCCAGATTGGCCTTCGATCCGGACTGACGACCGATTTTTCCGGTGATCCAGCTACCGGTTTCGGCAAGCTTTTCAAGATCGATACCGGTGTCGATGCCCAAGCCATTCAGCATATAGACGACATCTTCGGTGGCGACATTGCCGCTTGCGCCCTTGGCATAAGGGCAGCCACCAAGCCCGGCGACGGAGCTGTCAATCGTTGCAATCCCCATCTGCAGAACGGCAAGAAGGTTTGCCAATGCCTGACCGTATGTATCATGGAAATGGGCGGCAAGTTTTTCGATGGCAACATGATTTGCAACGGCATCAATCATCGCTTGTGCCTTGCCCGGCGTGCCGGTGCCGATGGTGTCGCCAAGGCTGATTTCATAAGCGCCCATGTCAATCAGGGCCTTTGCGACGTCGGCGACTTTTTGCGGGGAAATCTCGCCCTCGTACGGGCAGCCAAGAACGCAGGAAACATACCCGCGCACGGCGATGTTGGCGTCATTTGCTGCGGCGACTACCGGGCGGAACCGGTCAAGGCTTTCAGCTATCGAACAATTGATGTTCTTCTGAGAAAAGCTTTCCGATGCAGCCCCAAAAACCGCAACTTCGGTGGCACCTACCTCAATGGCGGCTTCTAGGCCTTTCAGATTGGGGGCAAGAACCGGATAGGTGACGCCCGGTTTGCGCGAAATGCGGGCCATGACGTCGGATGCATCGGCCATTTGCGGGACCCATTTCGGGCTGACAAAGGCGGTGGCTTCGATGACCGAAAGACCTGCATCGCAAAGGCGATGGATCAGCTCGACCTTGATGTCGGTCGATACCATGGTCTTTTCGTTCTGCAATCCGTCACGCGGACCGACTTCGACGATCTTGACCCGTTCTGGCAGAGCAGAAAGGCGGGGCATTCTAATCGGCCTCCTCAATGGCGATCAATTCGGCGCCATCATCAACCTGATCGCCAACAGCAAAGAATATCTCGCGGACCGTGCCCGAAACCGGTGCTGAAATGGTGTGTTCCATTTTCATTGCTTCCATCACAACAAGCTTGTCGCCTGCCACAACAGATTGCCCCGGTTCGGCCAGCACGGCAATGATTTTACCGGGCATAGGTGCGGTTAATCCGCCGCCGGTACCTTCATGGCCGCCCGCGGCGGCAACCGGATCAAAAATCTCCAACCGGTCAGATCGTCCATCGCGGAAAATCGTCAGTCGATTACCATCGCGAAGAACACTTGCACGTTTGCGTACCTTATCAAGTGTTGCGCGAATGGCTCCATCACCGGCGAATTCGGCATTCGCCGTAACCGAACTGCCGTCTGGCATATCAATGACATAGCCATGCGCGCGGTAATGCACCCTGATTTTCAGTTCTGCCCCGTCATGGCGCAGGATCAGATTATGATGGTTATCATCATTCATCCGCCATCCCGACGTGCTGTGCCACGGGGAATAGGGATCGCTGCTTTGTGCGGCATGGTGTTTGGCCTCGGCATCACGATGCATCAGGATATCAAGTGCGGCAAAGGCCAATGCGTCATTATCAGGCGCTGCCGGGGCAGGAATCAGATCGTCAAGATAATGACCGATGAAACCGGTTTCGACTTCACCGCGCACGAAGGCCGGATGGCGCGCAATATTGGCAAGGAAGCCGGTATTGGTTGTCACACCGACAATCTGCACGTCATTAAGCGCCGTTGCCATCCGTCGCAGTGCCGATGTGCGATCCGTATCCCAGGTGATCAGCTTTGCGATCATCGGGTCATAATGAATGGAAACCTCGCCGCCTTCGTAAACGCCGGTATCGATCCGGACATGATCATTGGCCGCAGGCATACGCATATGCACAAGCTTGCCCGTCGCGGGCAGGAAATCATTATGCGGGTCTTCGGCATACAGGCGAATTTCGAAGGCATGGCCGTTAATGGTCAGTTCTTCCTGTGCCTTGGGCAACTTTTCACCGTCGGCAACACGTAACTGCCATTCAACAAGATCTTCGCCAGTGATCATCTCTGTCACCGGATGTTCTACCTGAAGGCGCGTGTTCATTTCCATGAAATAGAACGCACCCGACGCATCAAGCAGGAATTCAACCGTGCCAGCCCCCTGATAGCCAATCGCCTTGGCAGCATCGACGGCGGCCTTGCCCATCTCGGCGCGAAGATCTTCGGGCATATTCGGGGCAGGGGCTTCTTCAATTACCTTCTGGTGACGGCGTTGCAGTGAACAGTCGCGTTCAAACAGGTAAGCCGCATTGCCATGGCTGTCGGCAAAGACCTGAATTTCAACATGGCGCGGTTTGACGATCAGTTTTTCAATCAGGCAATGATCATCTCCGAAACTACTGGCGGCTTCACGTTTGCAACTGACAAGGGCATCCTTGAAATCGGCGGTTTTTTCAACCGCACGCATGCCTTTGCCGCCACCACCTGCCGATGCCTTGATCAGGACCGGATAACCGATCTTGTCGGCTTCTGCGGCCAGAAGGTCCGGGTCCTGATCTTCGCCGTGATAGCCCGGCACCAGCGGCACGCCAGCCTTGCCCATGATTTTCTTGGCTTCGGATTTCGACCCCATCGCACGGATCGCACTTGCCGGCGGGCCGACAAAGACACAGCCGACTTTTTCCAGCGCATCGGCAAAACCGGCATTTTCCGACAAAAAGCCATAACCCGGATGAACTGCATCAGCACCGGATTGCGTAATGACTTCAAGCAAACGATCAATGTGCAGATAGCTGTCTTTCGGAGCGGGGCCGCCGATGTGATATGCTTCGTCGGCGCGTTTGACGTGCAGGGCATTGGCATCCGCATCGGAATAAACAGCAACGGTCTGGATGCCCATGCGGCGTGCGGTTTCAATCACGCGGCAGGCAATTTCACCACGGTTGGCGATCAGTATTTTGCGCGGCATGATTAATTCTCACTCCACTTCGCGGGGCGTTTTTCAAGAAATGCGCTGACACCTTCACGGCCTTCGGCACTTGCGCGCTGATCGGCAATGCGTTGTGCGGTATCGTCAATGACATCATCGTCAATCGGCTTGTTGACAACAGCATAAATCAGCGATTTTGCTGCATCCATTGCACCCGGGCCATTGGCCAGCAACAGCTTTGCCATTGCATCACCCCGCGCGGTCAGATCGTCACCTGAAACAATTTCATGTACCAATCCGATGGCATGGGCGGTCGCGGCATCAAAACGTTCCGCCGTCAGAAAATAGCGACGCGCCTGTGACACACCGATGGCCTCAACGACATAGGGTGAAATTACCGCCGGGATTAGGCCCAGTCTGACCTCTGACAGGCAGAAACTGGCACGATCCGACGCAATTACGATGTCACAACATGCTGCCAATCCAACACCGCCGCCAAAGGCCGCCCCGTTGATAAGCCCGATGGTCGGTTTGCTGCAGAAATTAAGCGTCTTCATCAACCGCGCCAATGCACGTGAATCGGCCAGGTTTTCCGCATGGCTGTATCCGGCCATACGTTTCATCCAGTTAAGGTCGGCACCAGCCGAAAAGCTTTTGCCTGCCCCGGTCAGGATCACCACGCGTACCGCCGGATCGGCATTCAGCGCGTCCAGCTTGGCCGTCAAATCACCAATCAGGACATCGTCAAACGCGTTGTGGATTTCCGGGCGGTTCAGTGTGATGCGGGCAACGCCCGACGTGCAGATCTTGCACATCACGGCATTGGTTGACGGATTAGTGTTATCGATGTTTACATTGTTCATGCCAGCCTCACATCCGGAACACGCCAAAGCGCGTTTCCTCGACCGGTTTGTTGAGTGCCGCCGAAAGGCCAAGGCCAAGAACCATGCGCGTGTCCGCCGGATCAATGACCCCGTCATCCCAGAGTCGCGCAGACGCGTAATAGGGATGTCCCTGTTCTTCATACTGGTCGCGGATCGGGCCTTTGAAGGCTTCCTGTTCTTCGACGGGCCATGTTTCACCGCGTTTTTCCTGCGCGTCGGCGCGGATTTGGGTCAAAACGTTTGCCGCCTGTTCCCCGCCCATGACTGAAATGCGGGCATTTGGCCACATCCACAGGAAGCGGGGGCTATAAGCGCGGCCGCACATGCCATAATTGCCTGCGCCAAATGATCCGCCGATCAGGACGGTAAATTTGGGAAGCTTGGCGGTCGCAACTGCGGTTACGAGCTTCGCGCCATCCTTGGCAATCCCGCCGCTTTCATATTTGCGGCCAATCATAAAGCCGGTGATGTTTTGCAAGAACACCAGTGGAATACCGCGCTGGCAGCACAGTTCTATGAAATGCGCGCCTTTAAGCGCACTTTCGGAAAACAGGATGCCGTTATTGGCAATGATCCCGACCGGATAGCCGAAAATGCGGGCAAAGCCGGTGACCAGTGTCGTGCCATACTGGGCCTTGAATTCATCGAAGTCTGATCCGTCAACAATGCGGGCAATGACTTCGCGCACGTCATAGGGTTTTTTGGAATCGCTTGGAATGATGCCGTAAATCTCGCGCGGGTCGTATGCCGGGTCGCGCGGCGTGGTCTGGGTCAAACCGGGATTTTTTATCCAGTTCAGGTTCTTGACGATATTGCGCGCTATTGATAATGCGTGGGCATCGTCCTGCGCATAATGATCGGTCACGCCCGATGTTTTACAATGAACATCCGCACCGCCAAGGTCTTCGGCTGAAACGACTTCGCCGGTTGCCGCCTTCACTAGGGGCGGACCACCCAAAAAGATCGTGCCCTGTTTACGAACGATAATGCTTTCATCGGACATGGCCGGCACATAGGCACCGCCCGCCGTACAGGACCCCATGACAACCGCGATTTGCGGAATGCCTTTGGAAGACATGGTTGCCTGATTGAAAAAGATGCGTCCGAAATGGTCGCGGTCGGGGAAAACATCATCCTGACGTGGCAGGTTTGCCCCGCCGCTATCGACCAGATAAATACAGGGCAGGTTGTTTTCGAGCGCAATTTCCTGCGCGCGAAGATGCTTTTTTACGGTCATCGGGTAATAAGAGCCACCCTTTACCGTGGCATCATTGGCGACGATGACGCATTCAATGCCTGAAACCCGGCCTATCCCGGTAATGATGCCAGCAGCAGGAACATCTTCATCCTCATACATGCCATAAGCGGCAAGCTGGGAAAGTTCGAGGAACGGAGACCCGATATCCAGCAATTGACGGATACGTTCGCGGGGCAAAAGTTTGCCGCGGCCAGTGTGGCGATCACGCGCGCGCTCGCCGCCGCCAAGTTTGATCTGCGTGATCTGATCACGAA
>CAMPHD010000192.1 GCA_946885765.1 uncultured Thalassospira sp. | reverse complement strand
CGCAAGCGTCGCGCGTGAGGAAAACAAAAGCTGAAAAGCTGGCCACGGGAATGATCCCGTTGATTTTCCCGGATCAACGCGCCCTTGCGCGGTAGGAGCTCTTTTTGACAAACCGTACCACATCGAAAATCCTGAATTTCACGCGGCCGTTCAGTCTGCGCGGGCTTGCGGAAGTTCTGCCCGCCGGAGCCTATAAGGTGATTACCGAAGAGATGCTTCCGGAAAACGTGACCTATCCGACCTATCAGTGGGTTTCGACCAAGATGCACCTGCATACCAATTCCGAGCGAACCGGCGATGCGCGGATGATGGATGTTGATCCCCGCGATCTTGAAGTCGCGCATCTGCGCGATCAGAACATGATTGATTCGCGCCCGCGGGTCGCGTTTTCAGCGCACAAATCCAACAACCGCGCCAAACGCGTTTTCTGATGATCAGGGGGCCCGGTCAGGAAAGCCTGACCGGCAAACCGGCCCGATCAATCAGACCGAAAACCCGTAATATTCCCATTCCGCCGCACTGACCTTGAGCGCCATATGTTCGTATTCGGCCTGCTTTATGCGGGTGAATGCGGTGTGGAAGCGGGGGCCAAGCGTGCGTTTGTTGAAATCGGACGCACCGAAGCGGTCAATGGCATCTAGCCAATGGCGCGGCAGGTCGTTCGGGGCTTTGTCATGGCCGATTTCATCGGTGCTTGGCTTGCCGGGATCGGTTTTGTTTTCGATGCCGTCAAGGGCCGCACCGAGTGTTACGGCGGCGACGAGATAGGGATTGGCATCAACGCCCGCGATGCGGTGTTCGAAATGCCGCGTCTTGCCCGGTGTGCCCGGCACACGCAGGGCCACGGTGCGGTTTTCAACACCCCAATCATCGGATGCCGGGGAATACATGGCCGATGCAAAGCGGCGCCATGAATTCATGAAGGGGGCGAGGATCAGCATGGTTTCGCCGATGGTGCCGCGAATGCCGCCGATGGCGTTGAGCATAAGGGGGCTCAAGCTCCCGTCCGGCTGATCGGCAAACAGGTTATTGCCGTTTTCATCGGCCAATGAGAGATGCAGGTGCATGCCCGAACCGGCTTCGTTGCCGAACGGTTTGGGCATGAAGACGGCTTCCATCCCGAAACGGCGTGCGCAGGTGCGGATCAGGCGTTTGGCGATGATGACATCATCGGCTGCGCGCATCAGATCGCGGTAGCGGATGGTCATTTCATACTGGCCCGGACCATATTCGGAAATCAGGGTTTCAAGCCGCAGATCAAGATGTTTGGCGCCCTCGTAAACCGCATCAAAAAGCGGCGACATTTCATCGATTTCATCGACCGACATGGTGTTGCGCAGCGATGACCGGCGTTTGGTCATCGCGTAGGATGCCGGGTGATAAAGCCCGCCCGCGTCGGCATTGCGGTCCACCAGATAGAATTCCAGTTCGAACGCGCCCATCGGGGCAAAGCCAAGCGCGTTGGCGCGGTTGACCTGAGTGAGGAACACGTTGCGTGGATCGACATCGTGCGGGGTTGCGTCCTCGTTATACATGCTGATCAGGAGCTGTCCCCGGCCCGTGTGGGGCAGGTAGCCCAGCGTTCCGGGTACTGGCCAGCACCGGCCATCGCCGCCGCCGCCGGTCTGCACCAACCCGCAATCATCAACATCCTCGCCCGTGACGTCCTGCCCGAAGATCGAGGTCGGAAGACCGCGCCCGGATTTATAGATCGAGGCCAGTTCATGACGGCGGATCATCTTGCCGCGTCCGATGCCGTGAAAATCGGTCAGGATGATGTCGATGGCCTCGACATCCGGGTATTTGGCAAGGAATGCCTCGGCCTCGGCGAGGGTGGAGCCGCTTGGCGATGAGGAGGCCGGGGTAACTGCATGGGACACGGGTGGAATTCCTGATGAGGGGCGGTTTCTGGTTTTAGCCCTGATAACGGCGGAAGAAATAGCGGTCCTGCGGGACGCCTTCGGGGAGCGGTTCGGCGATGGTGCCGGGCACGTCGATTTTCTGATCGGATGCGACAATTGCGCCCTTGATCAGGGATGGCGGCAGGGTTTTGCCGATGAAAGATGCGATTTTGGCATTGAGTTCCTCGTCCCCCGTGCCGACATCGGAATGAACCAGTGCGACCTTACCAGCAAAGCGTTCAACCGCCATTGGCAGGGTTTCAAAGATATCGCCCAGAAACAGGTGATCATCATCGGGGATGCATTTGGGATGGGCGGCGATTTGGCGGTCAAAGACAAAGATTTCGCGATCGGGCATGATTTCACGCAGGTGATCGAAGGTGCGGCCATTGCCAAGCCCGACTTCAAGAACAATGCCGTTATGGTCCTTGATCATTTCGGCGGCGGCATTCAGGCAGTCGCGCTGGGCCTGCAGGCGGCGGATGACGCTGTTAAGGCGGGACATTTATTCTTGTTCTCCGGGCGGTGAATGTGAAATCGCGATATCATCCGAAAGCGGCCCGGTGCAAGCAGGTTTAAGCCGCACCGGGGCGTAAGCCCTATCAGCCCTTGAAAACCGTGGCGTCAAAGGCCGGGACGCGGGCACGGAAGGCATCAAGCCATGTGACGAGGGCACCGTAAGTTTCACGCCATCTGCCATCAAAACGCAGGTCAAGATAGCCCAGCGCACAGGCAAGGGCGACATGGCCGATGGTCAGATCACCGGCCAGTGACGGCGGGTTGGCTTCAAGGTGATCAAGGGCGCGTTTGACCTTGTCCGACTGATAGGCCAGCCAGTCGGCATGACGTTTTTCTTCGGGGCGCATACGGTTTTCATACACCTGAAGGATCGAGGCATCGACAATGCCATCGCCAAGCGCCTGAAGGGTCAGCGCCTCCCACCGTGCGTCGCTTTCGGTCGGGTGCAGGGTGATGCCATCGACCTGTGCGTCAAGATATTCGCAGATCACGCGGCTATCGAAAATCTTGCGGTCATCATCAAGGATCAGGATCGGGATTTTGCCAAGCGGGTTCTGTTTGCGCAGGGTGTCTTCCGGATCGTTGGTGTTGGACAACTCGATGGTCAGTTGATCGTAAATGCCAAGAATTTTGGCGACGATTTTGACCTTGCGGCCAAAGGGTGACGGGTCGCTGGAGCGCAGGATCATTGGGGTGCCTCGATATAATTCAACAGTTTGAACGCAGTGTAAGGGGGAAATGCCGTTTCGAAGAACCCCAAATTTTGCGATTGTGGAAATCCTACTGGGAAAGGGAGGTCAGCCCCGACGGTAATCAGGGGAATTGCCGGGCTCCATGACGGCCTCGCCCAGTCGGGCAAGGTGCAGTTCACGGGCAAGCCGGATGGAGGGCCGCAGGGCAAAACACATCGACCCGATGATGAAAAGCCACGTTCCGGCATGCATCAGGTCATCATAGAGAAACATGATGCTGCCGATGACAAACAGTACAGCCGCCAGCCAGTCGACCGAGGTATAGGCGATTTCATAGGCGCTATAGACCTGGCGGTGGCGTGAGGATGCGTCAAAGCGGCGGGTTCGGAAAAGCTTCATGGCGGACTCCCGTTTATGATGGGTTGCTTTGTCCGTAACGCATGAAGGCGGCAAACGTTCTTGAGAGATGTGAGCGGTAGCTTAGCGCCGCGCGCGGGGATGGGTCCCCTGATAGACGGCCATCAGGCGTTCGGTATCGACCGAGGTATAACGTTGGGTGGTCGAGAGCGATGCGTGGCCCAGCAGATCCTGAATGGTGCGCAGATCACCGCCACCGGCCAGAAGGTGAGTGGCGAAGGAATGGCGCATGGCGTGCGGGGTTGCGGTATCGGGCAGGTTCAGAAGGTCGCGGATTTTGCGCATTTCGCGTTGGGCGACCTGTGCGACCAGCCGCCCGCCACGTGCGCCGACAAAAAGCGGATCATTGCCATCGGGGGCATAGGGGCAGGAGCGGACATAATCATCAATCGCGTCGCGCACGATTTGCAGGACCGGGACAAGGCGCTGTTTGTTGCCTTTACCGGTGATGACCATCGAGTTGCCGGTCGGGCGTTGATTGGCGTTAAGGTCCAGTGCCTCGGATATGCGCAACCCGCAGCCATAAAGCAGGGTGAAAAGGGCGAGATTGCGTTTGGCAAGCCACGGTTCATCCTGCCACGCGCCGGCATTATCAAGGACGGCGATGGCGTCCTGCGGGCTGAGCGGTTTGGGAACCGATTGCGGCAGTTTCGGATTGCGGATCGAATTGACCGCAGCGTTCTGGCCGCGTCCGGTGCGATCAAGGAAGCGATAGAAATTGCGCAGCGACGATAGGGCGCGTGCGGTGGAGCTTTTGGCCATGCCATCCATGCTGCGCTGCGCCAGCCAGCTTCGGAAATCACGTGGGTTCAATTGCAAAAGCACGGCAATATCGGGTGTGTTTCCCTTGTGACCCCGGACAAAACCAAGGAAAGCATAGAGATCGGCAAGATAATTTTCGGTGGTGTGGTTCGATGCGCGGCGTTCGGCGGAAAGCCATTGCCGCCAGTCGGCAATGGCATCGCGGACGTCTTCGGGCAGGGTCAGGGCAGCAAGCCCCTTATTTATTGAGGCGCTGTCAGCCATCGGCGCACACCAAATTCGATCACGGAGGCCAGGAACATGATCAGGTCATTGGCCTGTGCCGGGCTGAAATAATCGGGTTCGGCCACCCCAAAGGCGACAAGCCCGACCGGATCGCCATAAAACGGCGCAACGCGAACAATGGCGGCAGAGCGGATATTATCGGCCTGCGGGCCAAAAATCGCCTCGTCCCCGGCATTGTCGGGCAGAAGCCAGACATCGTTTTCCTCGCCCAAGACCTGATCAACCGCCCCGGCGGTCAGACGACGGACACGGCCGCCGCAACGCGGCACGGGTGCGTCTTCACTTTCTTCAAAGCAAAGTGCGATGGCATCAAGATCAAGCAGTTCGGGGACAAGATCCTGCAGGGCTTCGACGAAAACCTCGAACCCGCGGGCATTGAGAAGGGCCAGAACCGCGCGATGGATGCGGCTTTGGGTTTCGAGGTTGGATTTGGAAATGTTGATCAGTTCGCTGGTCGCACCACGCAGCTTTTCGCGTTCATCGCGCAGGCGCGCAACGACATATTGCTGCATGTCGGCAACCCCGGAACCCAGTTCGCGCACCGGCATGTCGAGACTATCGAGAAGGTCCGGCCGGTTGGCAAAAAAGTCGGGATGTTCGGCGAGGTAGGCCGCGATGTCGTCGGCGCGCAATGCTGTCTTTTCCATCTGATCCGGTAATTTGCAGTGAAACGAAAAACCCGGCAGCCACAATGCGGGCTGCCGGGTTAAATGCGTGTTAAGGACCGGTGACAAAACCGATCAAAAGCCGGGTTTTCGACCTTAAGGGGTTAACCTTAGAGGATCGACTGGCCGGTTTTCGCCCAATCGGCAACAAAGGTTTCAAGGCCCTTGTCGGTCAGCGGGTGTTTGAACAACTGGCCGAGAACCTGCGGCGGGATGGTGACGACGTCGGCACCGAGACGGGCCGAATCGACAACATGCTGCGGGCCACGGGCGGACGCGACGAGGATTTCGGTCTGCCAGTTCGGGTAGTTGTTATAAACTTCGGCGATGTCGGCAATAAGCTGCATGCCATCAGACGAGATATCGTCAAGGCGACCAACGAACGGTGACACGAAGGTTGCGCCAGCCTTGGCGGCCAGAATGGCCTGACCGACCGAGAAGCAAAGTGTGACGTTGGTCTGGATGCCTTCGTCGGTGAAGGTACGGCAGGCTTTGAGCCCATCGGGGGTCAACGGCAGTTTGACGACGACATTGTCGGCGATTTTCGCAAGTTTGCGGCCTTCGGCGACCATGGTTTCGTAATCGGTCGCAGCAACTTCAGCGCTGACCGGGCCGTCAACCGCGTCACAGATTTCCTTGATCAGTTCGAGGAACGAACGGCCGGATTTTGCGACGAGCGACGGGTTGGTGGTCACGCCATCAACGAGGCCTGATTTGGCGAGTTCGCGGATTGCGTCGATGTCGGCGGTGTCGATGAAAAACTTCATTGGATTTCCTGCTCAGGAGCTTTTGAAGATCGTTGTTCGATGATGCGGTTAGCTGATAGGGTCCGGTTCCATTCAAATGACGGTACCAGACGCCCAGTGCTGTGGGACCGTTTTCTTTTGTGCCACAAGCCGGTTATGCATAATCATGCGACCAACCCAGAGGCATCCTGACGGGGTTTATAATATATGAGCGCCGCAAAGGCCATATCGGGAAATCTGTTTGATGATGATCCAGCCTTTCAGGTGACGACCCGGCAGGTAACGGGTGAAACGATCAGCGTTCTGCCGCCGCTGCCATTGGCGGGTCCGTATGATTATCTTGTCCCCGAAGGCCTGAACGTTCAGCCCGGCGACTTTGTCGTAATT
>CAMPHD010000191.1 GCA_946885765.1 uncultured Thalassospira sp. | reverse complement strand
GGACCAGCCTGCGGCACGCCGATATATTCGGCCTGCTCGTTCGAAAGCTTGGTCAGTTTCACGCCAAGACGGTCGAGATGCAGGGCTGCAACTTTCTCGTCGAGGTGTTTCGGCAGGACATAAACCTTGTTTTCGTAGTTGGCGTGGTTTTTCCAAAGTTCGATCTGGGCCAGCACCTGGTTGGTGAAGGATGCTGACATCACGAAGCTCGGATGACCGGTTGCGCAACCAAGGTTCACAAGGCGGCCTTCGGCCAGAACGATCAGACGTTTGCCATCCGGGAATTCGACTTCGTCTACCTGCGGCTTGACGTTGTCCCACTTGTAGTTACGCAGCGAACCGATCTGGATTTCAGAATCGAAGTGACCGATGTTGCAAACGATTGCACGGTCTTTCATCGCACGCATATGGTCGAGCGTGATGATGTCGATGTTGCCCGTCGTGGTGACAAAGATATCACCAACCGGTGCAGCGTCTTCCATGGTGGTGACTTCGTAACCTTCCATTGCGGCCTGAAGCGCGCAGATCGGATCGATTTCGGTCACAAGAACACGGGCACCCTGACTGCGCAGCGACGCAGCCGAACCTTTGCCAACATCACCAAAACCGGCAACAACACCGATTTTGCCGGCAACCATGACGTCGGTTGCGCGTTTGATGCCATCAACCAGGCTCTCGCGGCAGCCATACAGGTTGTCAAATTTAGATTTGGTGACCGAGTCGTTGACGTTGATCGCCGGAACCTTGAGCGTGCCTTTTTTCGCCATTTCATACAGGCGATGCACACCGGTGGTGGTTTCTTCGGAAAGACCTTTGATGTCTTCAAGAAGTTCCGGATACTTGTCGTGGATCAACTGGGTAACATCGCCGCCATCATCAAGGATCAGGTTCGGTTTCCAGCCGTTCGGGCCGGTGATGGTCTGCTCGATGCACCACCAGAATTCTTCCTCGGTCTCGCCCTTCCAGGCAAAGACAGGAACACCGGTTGCCGCAATCGCTGCCGCAGCCTGATCCTGGGTCGAGAAGATGTTGCACGACGACCAGCGAACTTCAGCACCAAGTGCAGTCAGGGTTTCGATCAGAACCGCAGTCTGAATGGTCATGTGCAGGCAACCGACGATGCGTGCGCCGGCAAGCGGTTTGGCCGCGCCATATTCTTCGCGCAACGCCATCAGGCCCGGCATCTCGGTTTCGGCAATCGCGATTTCCTTGCGGCCCCAGGCGGCCAGCGAGATGTCTGCGACCTTGCAATCGGTAAAGTTCGACATGTCGTCTCCAATCAAACAAAAACAGCGCAACCGCCGACCACATGGATCTTGCAGATACGCCCGAAAATTCCTGTGCGGCGGTTTCCCGCTCGCGATGGAAGACATATAAAGATTTCTTTATATCGATTTCAAGTCTTTTCTTTGATGAATTTTCAATGCCGAAAAAATACGCATAGCGATGCAGCGCCCGCATCGCGCGAGGCTGCTTCATAACCAATTGATTTATATGAGACTATGACTGCCGATCAGGCAAGATCGTTGAAATCGTCAAGCATCATGGCGATCCGTGCGGAATCCCACTGCTCCATCACACGTGCTGCCTGCTGTTCGGTATTACGGGTATCAAGGCGGCGCAGACGCTGTTTGACCGGCAAAAGACTGACCGATGACATCGACAGATTCCGCAACCCGAAGCCAAGGAAAAGCGGCGTATATCGCGGATCACCGGCCATTTCGCCGCAAACACTGATCGGGATGTCACGTTCGCGCGATGTTTTGATCACATCGCGGATCAGACGCAAAACCGATGGATGCAGCGGATCATAAAGCCCGGCCACCTGATCGTCGGTACGATCAATCGCCAGCGTATATTGCGTCAGATCGTTGGTGCCGATGGCAAAGAAATCGCTTTCTCGCGCCAAGGCATCAATCGCAAGTGCGGCCGCCGGGATTTCGATCATCGCGCCCAGTGGCGGTAAAACGTCAGGGATGGCATGACCTTCCTTGCGCAGGCGCCTTGCGACTGCTTCGTAAATCTGGCGCGCGCGGCTCATTTCATGAACGCTGACCACCATCGGAATCAGCACCCGGATCGGACCATGCAGGGACGCGCGCAGGATGGCCGCCAATTGTGTTTCAAGCAATTCGGGCTTACGCAATGACAGGCGAATACCACGCAATCCCAGTGCCGGGTTCGGGCCCGAACCAATTTCCGCCTGTAATGATACCGCAAGCTTTTCACCGCCGATATCAAGGGTACGGATCGTGACCGGCTTGCCATTCATCCGGGTCACAATATCGGCCAGTTCAGCATATTGTTCGTCTTCGCCCGGCAGATAGTCCTTGTTCATGAACATGAACTCGCTGCGCAAAAGTCCGATGCCGGTCGCCCCGTTTTCCAGTGCTGCTGACAATTCGATGGGCAATTCAATATTGGCATGCAGGTCAATTTCGACCCCGTCGCGCGTGGCCGATGGCACATCGCGCAGACTGGACAGTTTGGCACGTGCCGCCCGCCAGTCTTCGCGGCGCTGGGTATAATGGGCCAGGTCATCCCCGGTCGGACGCAGGATGACTTCTCCCCGCCCCCCATCGACAATGATCAGGTCGCCACCAGAAACCCCGCGAATGATGTCCGCCGCCCCCAGAACGGCGGGGATGCCAAGTGACCGGGCCATGATGGCGGTATGACCCTCCGCCCCGCCTAGGGCAGTGACAAAGGCCGAAAGCTGTCCAGGCTGAAGGCGGGCCATATCGGCCGGGCTGACTTCTTCGGCAATCAGGATCGCGCCCTTTGGCGCAGTTTCAAACGCCCGGTCGGTTTCCCCGATCAGGCAGCGCATCAGGCGCAGGCCGACCTCGCGGATGTCGGATGCGCGCGCGGCAATATAACGGTCCTCTATGCCGGAAAACTGGCTGGCGATTGCGTCGATCACTTCGCTAACCGCATGCACCGCATTCATGTTGCGCGTCCGGATCAGCTCCTCGGCCCCACGGACGAGGCGTGACTGGGTCAGCATATGAACATAGGCATCCAGCAGGAACCCGAGTTCCTCGGATGCGGCCCCGCCAACATTAGCTGATTGCGATTTCAGACGTTTAAGCTGTTCGATGCTTTCCGAAACGCCTTTATGCAAACGTTCGGTTTCCGTCGGGATGGCCGCCGCATCGATACGCGCGCGACTGAGATCGACATATTGCCGGTCCATGACAAAAGCACGACCGATCACAATCCCGCCCGATGCCCCGAGCCCCGTGATCACACGGCGGCCGGTCGTCGATTGGTCATCAATTGTGGTCTGGTCTTTTGGTGGAACTTGCAAGCCTGGTTTGCTGCCAACTCGTTCTTGTTGTTTCCAGAAATTCCGATCCCCGCCTGTGCGGAAATCCTATTTATTCTTTGTATTATTCTTCGTCGAACTTGGCATCGACAAGTTCGTTAAGCGCATCAATCGCCTTTTTCGCATCGGGACCGACTGCCTCGATCTCGATTTCCGTGCCGGTCGATGCCGCAAGCATCATCAGCCCCATGATCGATACGCCCGAAACCTCTGTTCCGCGATTACGCACCATGATCCGGGATTCGAATTCACCGGCAAGTTTAACAAATTTTGCGGCTGCCCGCGCGTGCAATCCGCGTTGATTGCTAATGGTTACGATCCGCTTTTCCGTCTGCGCCATATTTGTCCCGCCTTAGTCCCGACCTTAAGTCCCCGTCGGCAAACCTTCAAAAGATCCGGGCCATCCCCGATCGCCCGACCTTCTGTTTTTGTTGTTATTCTTCGCCGCTTAACAGGCGCGACGCCACGTTGATGTATTTCCGGCCCGCTTCCTGTGCTGCATTGACCGTCTGCGCCAGTGTGCCGTCAATACGAACCGATGCCAGTTTGATCAACAAAGGTAAATTAACCCCTGCGATTACTTCGACATTGGCCTGTTCCATGATGGAAATTGCCAGATTCGACGGTGTTCCGCCAAACATGTCGGTCAACAGCACAACGCCCTTGCCATCATCAACCGCCTCGACACTTGCAAGGATGTCGGCACGGCGTTGTTCCATGTCGTCGTCCGGCCCGATGCATACGGCGGCGATATTTTCCTGTTCACCGACAACATGCTGCAAGGCCGACACGAATTCCTTCGCGAGATCGCCATGGGTGACGAGCACCATTCCGATCATGCAGTTTTCTCCATCAATTCACTCCCCCGGTTTTGGTTCATCTGGCTTATCCCGATGGCTGAGATGAACATCATATCCCAGACCGGCAATCCAGTCGTTTAGCATGCGCGCGATATAAACGGAACGATGCTGGCCGCCCGTACAACCGATCGCGATGGTCAGATAGCTTTTCCCTTCCTGCGCATAACGCGGCAGAACCGGGCCGATCAGGCCTTTTAACCGATCCATGAAACCGGCGAAATCCTGATCCTTTTCGATATAGTCACCAACCCGGTCATCAAGCCCGGTCAGCAAACGAAGCTCGGGATCATAATGCGGGTTGCGCAGAAAACGAACGTCAAAAACAAGGTCGGCTTCGCCGGGCACACCCTGACGGAACGAAAAGCTTTTGACAAAGACCGCCATCGCATCCTTTTCGCCAATCACGAACTGATCCTGAAGGATCTTGCGAAGCTCGGCCGATTTAAGCCGCGAGGTATCGATAATCATGTCCGCCGTCGCCGCAATCGGCGCCATCAGGCGTTTTTCATGTTCAATCGCATCGACGAGCGGCCGGTCATGTGTCAATGGATGGGGACGTCTGCTTTCGGTAAAGCGGCGCTGCAAGATACCGGTTTCCGCATCGACAAAAACCACCATCGGATTAACACCGGGCTGCTTGCGCAAATCACTGACAATATCGACAAACTGGTCGACACCAAAATCGCGTGTGCGGATATCAAGACCAATCGCCAATGGCTGATCAAGGCCGGTCCCCCCGCTCAGCAAAGCCGGAAGTAACCGCAACGGCAGATTATCCACCGCGTCAAAACCAAAATCCTCAAAAATTTTCAGCGACGTCGTCCGACCGGCACCGGAAACCCCCGTCACCAGCACAAGTCGGGTATCCCCGGCATTGTCGCCGGTGCCATCACCCGTTTGTTTCGGGCCTATTGCATTTGCATCGGTCATGTTTCGAGTTGCATCTCACCTGTTGCCAAGGCCAAGGCTACTTCAATCTTGGCATCGACGGCCATATCGAATGGCCAGATTTTCCAGGACGGAATCGAAATACCACAAAACGTTTCTGATCGCGGTTCGGGCATCCGTTCGACCTCGGCCGGATCGGTCACCAGATCAAACAGAACCCGGACATCGCCTGCCGTCTGATGGGCAAGCCCGCGGACGATACCAATCCCGCGAACTTCGCACAATCGCGCAATCTGTATCGGCGCACTGGCAATCAGTTTGCCATCACGTACCACAAGATCGGTCCTGTCATCGGAAACAAGCCGCCCGCCAGCCCGGACAAGCCGCAGTGCAAGGTTGGATTTGCCGCTGCCTGATGGTCCGCGCAGCAAAACCGCATAGGGACCAAGCGCGACACAGTTTGCATGGATTTGTGTCATATCGGGCAAAACGATGCGCGGGTCATCCGGGCTTGTCAAACGTGAAACATGCAGGCCTATCCTCACGGATAGAAATTACCTGTCATTCGACGGATTACGCACCTTCTTCAAGCGGCAAACGCAGGGTAAAGATCGCACCTTTGACCTCGCCATTGAGGATTCGGTTCGTTGCTGTCAGATCACCGTTATGCGCACCGGCAATGCGTTTCGAAATCGAAAGCCCCAGACCGGAATGCTGACCGAATTTTTCGCCTGATGGACGTTCGGTATAGAACCGGTTGAAAATCGCTTCTTCCTTGCCGGGCGGAATGCCGGGCCCGTCATCCTCAATCGTCACCACCGCCTGATCCTTGTCACGCCATGCGCGCACCCGCACCGATCCGCCTTCGGGGGTAAAGGTAATCGCGTTTGAGATCAGATTACGGAACACCTGCACCAACCGGCTTTCAAGGGCCGGCACAATCAGGTTTTCGGGCACCGATGCCTTGACCGGCGGGCCGTCTGCGTCAGCATTATAAAGCTCACACAGGGTTTGCAACAGCACGCGCAGGTCGACCTCCTCGGTCTCTGCACGCGACAATTCGGCATCCATACGCGAATAATCCGAAATATCACTGATCAGTCGATCAAGGCGCTGGACATCTTCGGCAATGATTTCCATCAGACGGCGCTGGCGTTCAGGGTCTTTCAGGCGGGTCGCGGTTTCAACCGCACTGCGAAGCGACGTCAGCGGGTTCTTGATTTCATGGGCCACATCGGCAGCAAAGCGTTCAATTGCATCCATGCGATCCCAAAGCGTTTCGGTCATATCGCGCAATGT
>CAMPHD010000190.1 GCA_946885765.1 uncultured Thalassospira sp. | reverse complement strand
TTTCATCATCGAACAGGAATGCATTTTTCCCGAGATCGACGGGCTTGATCCGCTTTGTCAGCATGTTCTTGGTCTGCTTGATGGCAAAGTGGTTGCGGCTGCACGCATTGTGGCACCGGGTATCGATCCGGATCATTCCGCACAGGGGCAACATCCTGCCATCGGGCGGGTCGTTGCCAGCCCGGATTTGCGTGGGCAGGGGATCGGTCGCAAATTGATGTTGCAAGCGATTGCATCCTGCCACGATACTTTTGCGGGCAAGGGCATTTTCCTGAATGCCCAACTGTATCTGAAGAATTTCTACGAGGCACTGGGCTTCATGCAGTTTGGCGAAGCCTTCTATGAAGATGGTATCGCCCATATTTCAATGCTGCGATCGCCAGATAGCAGACAGGGACAACTGCACTGATCAGCGCAGGCCGACCGTTGCCATGCCGGTAAAGAATTCAAGCTGCCACTTCATGTCTTCCTCGCTGAGCGGATATTCATTGCCGCGCGGATTAAGCGTCTGTCCGGGCGGAACATGCCCGAGCTTGACCTGAATTTTAACCGCCAGTTCCGCCGGAAGGCCTGCCTTCCATGCCAGTGACACGACGCCTTTGGCCGAATGGGTATTCAGCACCTTGGTAACGGCCTCTGGCGGAATGCCTGCAAGCACGGCCAGGGCGGCGCGGGCAAATTTGACGTCATTGGCGGCCAAAGCCTTGGCAACTTCCTGATCTGTGAGTTTGCCTTTGGCATGCAGGGCCAGCGCCTTTTCATAAGAAGATTCTTCTTCCTCGTCGGCGGAGGCCGTTTCAGTACCACCAGCCTTGCCCGCCTTGCCTGCCTTGCCAGCGGCTTTCTTTTCGCCTTCTTTTTGTTTGGCCTTGCGGGTTTCAACCGGTGCTTCGTCGCGTTTGTCAAACTCGCCCGATGAAATGCGCCGATTGACGACTTCACGCACCGCTTCGAGCTGTTCCTTTCTCAGGTCCTTGCGCCGTTCCAGCACGCTGATCAGGTTTTCGGCAACAAACCGGGCCAGTTTGCCCGCTGCCGTTGGCGGCAATTGCGGGCGTTCGACCAAGGGTTCGTGCCATTCCGGATGATCCGGGGCGCGATCAATCAGTTGGTCCAGGGTTTCTTCGCGAATTTGAGCCGATTTATTGCCCAAAAGGTGTGAAATCGCGTCCTTGTCGCTGCTGGCAGCAATTGCATCGGCCAGTTTTTCGCCGACATTGCGCCTGCGCGAGATAAAGCTGAGCGATCCACGTCCCGCACTGCCTTCAATGATTTCAAGCAGGTCGGTTTCGGTCAGTACCGGGGAATATTGAAGGACAGGGCCGCAGACAACACTTTCGGTATCGCGTGCGAGTTGTTGGATGATTGCTTGGGGCGCGTTGGCAATATCCTTGAGCGTTTCGGAAATGACCTGACGGACATGAACGGCCTGATCGCGGGCAAGTTTATCGAGTGCCTGATACGTCATCCGGCGTAGTTTGTCGGTTTCGTTCGGTGTCAGTCCGGCCGACAGATTGGCGATCTTTTCGGCGAGGCTGCCGCGAACGCTGTCGTCCTTGTCATCGGTTAGCAGGACGTCGGCTTGCACCGGGGTTGCATGGTTTGCCGCAATATGGCGCCGTACCTGAGAATCCGCATCACTTGCAAGGTAATACAGAATTTCCGGTTTGGTATCATGGCGTTGCGCCAGCACACCGCGCACATTCGCATCGGGACTGGCAGCCATATCCTTGGCTTCATCATACGTAATCGGGGTTTCCCGGCGTTTGGTGAAGACCCGCTGCAAAAAACCCTTCATAGGGGCGTCTCCTGATCTTCTATTCTTGCCGGATTATCCGATCCGGGAGGAGCGGCAACACCGAAACTGCCTTTGCCGTGTTTTTTGACCTGATACATGGTCTGGTCTGCACGAAGCACAAGCTGTTCAAGCGGTTCTTTCGAAGCGGCATCCCGCACGGCAATGCCCACCGAAATGCCCAACGGACGATCCGTGGCACCGGAAAACGACGATAAGGTAGCGCTTTTGTCAAGAAGGATGCGTGCGCGTTGCGATGCGGTTGCCATGTCGGCCCCATCCAGCCAGACCACGAACTCATCACCGCCAAGCCGTGCGACAAGATCAACCGGGCGCGTATTGTCCAAAAGGATGCGGGTCAGGGCCAGAATGGCCTGATCCCCGGTTTGGTGTCCATGCACATCGTTGACCAGCTTGAAATTGTCCATGTCGACATACATCAGGGCGGCTGGCATGTCGTCATGGACAAGGCGGGCATGGCGGCGGCCAAGTTCGTCGAAAAAGGCGCGGCGGTTCAAAAGCCCGGTCAGACCATCGGTGCGCGACAGGGTAACGATCCGGTCATGCTGGGCGGCCTGTTCGATTGCGATCCCGATCTGGTCTGATACTTCGGACATGATGGCACGTTCGCCGTCATTGGGGGCAGGGTGATCGGCATTGGAGATAAATATCACGGCACCGTTCACACGTTGATGATAATGGCAGCGCTGCGCCAGAACCCGATAGCTGTCTATCTCGGCTTCGAACACATCATCGATCTTGCCAAGCTGGTTTAATGCCTGTTTGCCAATCGGATCAATATCTTCAGGGCCATGACAGGCCACCATTTCGATTTCGTCCGTTTCCTCGTTGCGGCGGAAAATGGCACATCCGGCACAGGCCAGGGCACGCGCGCTGGCGTCGGCCGCCCCCTTAAGCACAAGCGTCGGGTCGATTTCATCGCGCATGGTCCGCACAATATAGGTCATCAACCGGTCGCGGTTTCGCGCGGTTGCGACCTCGCTTTCGCGGCGTCGCTGTTCGGTGATGTCATGGGCAAGGCCACGCGTACCGGTCCAGCGACCGTCGCGCGTATAAACCGGGGTCGAGGAAACGGCGAGACATGCGGCATTCCCGTTGGCCCGTTTAAGCCAGATCGGGACATCGCGGACGGCCTTCTGGCTGCGAAACACGATTTCGCTGTCCTGATCGGCAGTATCGAGCAGGAAATCAAGCGGCGACCGTCCGACAAGTTCCTCGGCCTTGTAGCCCAGTGCCCCACGCGGCGAGACAAAAATGAAATTGCCGGTATCGTCGGTTTCCCAGGCGAAGGCGGATGATACCTCGACGATATCGCGATAACGCTGGCGCGAGTCAATCAGCGCATCGCGCAGGTTGCGATCCATGCTGACATCGCGTGGTAGAATCAAAACCCGATCATCGGCCATCGGCAATGCCGTCAGTTCAAGCGTTGCCGTACCCCGCTGTACCTCGAATGTCAGTAGTTCGACAACCCCGCCTGGTGTTGTGACCGCGCGCAAAACAAGCTTGTTGATTTCGGGGAACAGGCCGTCACGAATACCGTCGGCAAAACTTCGGGCGTTTTTATTGGCAAACAGGGGCGTCCCGTTTTTATCCATGACCATAACGGGGGCTTCGGCATCGGCCATGGTCTGCGGATCAAGGATAAAACCCTGATCTGAAGTCAAATCGGTGTGTTCGGACATTGTCTTTTCAGCATCTTTGTGGTGCCGGTTCATTGCCCGCCTCCGGTTGCGTTGGCGGTCCGCGCGTTATTTGATGATCCGGCATTCACGCTGGCAAGCGTTACCGGTGCACCAAGATGATATCCCTGACCGTAATCAATGCCCAGATCGCGAACCAGTTCGAAGCTGGCCTGATCATAGATCATTTCTGCAATTGTATGGATGCCAAGGTCGCGGCAAAGCAGGGCCGTGGCCTTGATAAAGGCGCGACCTTTGGGTTTGGCCAAGGCCGTTCGCATGGCGCCGCCATCAAATTTGATGATGTCGACATCAAGCGCGCTCAGATATTCGAAATTGGCGGCACCCGCCCCGAAATCGTCAAGACAGACAAGATGTCCGCGGGCGCGCAGGCGTTGCAGACCGTCATTCACGTCGCGAAGTCCGCGAATGCGCGATGTTTCGGTAACCTCGAACATGATTTTTGCCGGATCAATGTCATACCGGTCAAGGATCTGTTCCAGCGCGGGTAGGAAATCCTGCTGTTCGAGGGAATGCCCCGATAAATTGACTGCAACCGAATGGGTTACAAGTTCCGGTTCAAGCGTAACGTGATCGAGAACTTTTTGACACATCGCCAGATCGAACTCGGTTATCAGGCCGGTGCCTTCGGCAAAATGAATGATCTGATCAACGGCAAGCGCGCTGCTGCCATCGTGGAAGCGTGCCAGTGCCTCGTAATGATGCATTTCAAGGCTATCAAGGTGCATGATCGGTTGCAGTGCCACGGCAAAGGAGCCGTTCTGCACGATTTCGCGAAAGGCACGAACCGATTTCAGGGTTTCCTGAATAAGATGGGGCAGGCTGGCCGAAAGGCGTTCGGCCGAAACATCTGCATTTGCGTCGCTGCGATGTTGCAGGCGGTTAAGGGCATAGGCCACGGCGCGTGTCAGGTTGGTTTCCTTTTCCCCGCCTGCCGTCGGTTGGCGGACATTTTGTGTCAGGCGATGGAAACCGCTGGCAATATCATAATCACGGCCGAACAAATCGCTATTGGTCAGCGTCGAGGCACCAGATGTGCCCGAGTTGCCCGTGGCGAGGTTCAGGTTCTTGAACGGATCGGTGGTATCTGCCGCATCGCTGCAATCGGGATCGTCAAGGTCGGCACGTAATGCACTGGCATAGGCAACAATCCGGCGTTCCAGTTCGATCATCGGTTCGTCAACCGGATAGCCGCCATCTCCATCAAAGTTTTCGGTATTTTTGCGATTGCCAATACCAATGTCAATTACGATCAGTCGGGCAAGTTCGTTGGTGGCGTCGGTTTAGGCCTGGCTACGCAGGGCCGCAAGGTTTTCAAGCACAACAAGGGCCTCGCTATGGCTTGATGCCATGCGCGCCACCGTTTCGGTCTGCTTTTCGGATTTTCCGGAGCCCGATGCCGCCGCCGACAGCGAATTTTGCAAAATCAGCCGGTCGATCCCTGATCGTGCCCGCGGGCGGATGGCCCGATGACGGGCGGCAATGAAATAACGCCCTATTGGTTCGGCAATCATATAACCGCTTAGTGACAGGGGAACCGGATTACCAAGGGCTGTGCCGTCATCCTCGATCAACTGGAAATCAAGGTCGAGTTCCTCAAGCCTCTTGATCCCGGAACTCGCATGAAGATAGGCACGCAAAAGCGGTCGTTCGGAGCGGATCACCAGTTTGTCGAGCGCCTCGCCAATCAGGCGTTCAGGGGGGCAACCCAGAAGGCTTTCGGTCGCACCGGCAACAAACAGGATATATCCGTTCTCGTCGACTTCAAGCAACATGTCCGCCCAGCAGAACGCCATGGCTGCCAGTAGATCCCTGTCGTTCGTCTCTGCTGAATAGCCAATATTATCTGTCATAAGAGAACCATCACCAGCCTGACCCCCGAAAGCTTCGGATATACTCCGAAGTCATTTTCCCCGCTCTTCTTAAATAGCGATCTTAACGGGCAATATGAAGGAAAAGCACTTAATAAACAAAAAATGCCTGCCGATACCCGATATGGGGATCGGGCCGGATGGTTTTAGGCCGGATAAGCGCGTTCAGGCCGCGTTATGGCTGCTTTGGGGAAGGGCGCGTTTTGCATGCTTGTTGGCATACATCGCATCATCGGCCTGTTTCAGAAGGTCGGTGACATCGCTGTTGGCATGATAAATCGTAAAGCCGAAGCTGGCCCGGATCGGAAGAGCCGTGCCCTGCCAGATCAGGGGGAAGCGTAAGGTGGCTTTTTCAAGGTCTCTGATCCGGGGCTCGGCAACATCGGGATTGCTGCCAACCATCAGAATGGCAAATTCATCGCCGCCAAAACGGGCAACAAAATCATCGGCCCGTGTATGCGTGCGAAGGTTCTGGCCGAAATGGCGCAGAATGGCATCGCCCGCCGCATGACCATGATGATCATTGATCATCTTGAACCCGTCCAGATCGGCAATCACCAGAAGCCCGCTTTCTTTATAGCGTGCGGCGCGTGCCATTGCCTCGCGGGTGCGACGAAGGAAGCCGCGACGATTGTAAAGACCGGTCAGTTCGTCGGTCTCGACCATCTGTTCAAGCTGGCGGATACGGTTCTGCTGCTGATCAAGGCGGTTTTGCATGCCACGTGCAAGATCGACAAGTGTTGCAAACGCATCCGTGCTTTCGGTTTCAACGGTCGCACGGGTATTGGCGTCCGTGCGTGGTTGAAATTCTTCAGCCAGTTGTTTCAAAAGTTCGAGATGCGAGTTGTTCATCTTTGATCTTGTTATCAATGACAATGCGAACTGAAACGCGTAAAACGTTTCCAAGGATCCTTTTTAAAATCCAGTGCGTTACAACATCCTTAACGAGGGACGTAAGGTTTTGTGACGATAAGAACCCGCACGAGCCCAGGAGAACGATAATGAAAACCGGATTT
>CAMPHD010000189.1 GCA_946885765.1 uncultured Thalassospira sp. | reverse complement strand
TATATAAAGACCGCGCCCGGAAAACGGCAACCCCATTCACGTGCACAGGTTCAGGAACAACTCGGTATGACTGTCAATCGGCGTATTTCCGTCGCCCCGATGATGGATTGGACAGATCGGCATGATCGCTATTTCTTGCGGCAGATCAGTCGGCATGCGCTGCTTTATACCGAAATGGTCACGACGGGTGCGATCATCCATGGCGGAGCGGACCGGCATTTGCGTTATGACGCGGTCGAGCATCCCGTTGCCCTGCAACTTGGCGGCAGCAACCCCGATGATCTGGCGCGTGCCTGCGAGATTGCCAATGATTATGCCTATGACGAGATCAACCTGAATTGCGGGTGCCCGTCGGATCGCGTGCAGAATGGGGCATTTGGTGCCTGTTTGATGGCGACCCCCGATGTGGTGGCAAATTGCGTCAAGGCAATGATTGGCGCCAGTGACGCGCCGGTAACGGTCAAAAACCGTATCGGGATCGACGATCAGGAAGATTACCCGTCACTGAAACATTTTGTGGAAACCGTGGCCGATGCCGGGTGCAAGACATTCATCGTGCATGCCCGCAAGGCGTGGCTGAACGGGCTCAGCCCCAAGGAAAACCGTGAAGTTCCACCACTAAAATATGAATTGGTTTACCAGTTGAAACAGGAATTGCCGGAACTTGAAATCCTGATCAATGGTGGCATCAAGACACTGGACGAAACCGAAGAACACCTTAAACAGGTTGATGGCGTGATGATCGGGCGGGAAGCCTATCAGAACCCCTATGTGCTTTCGGATGTGGATCGTCGTTTTTATGGCGATGACACGCAGCCCTTAAGCCGTCATCAGGTGGCAGAAGCCATGCTGCCCTATATCGATGAGCATCTGAAATCTGACAATGGGACGCTTGGCCATGTGACACGTCACATGCTGGGACTGTTTCAACAGATGCGCGGTGCCAAACAATGGCGCCGGTATCTAAGCGAGAATGCCCATCGCAAAGGTGCCGGGGTTGATACCGTGCGCGAGGCGCTGGCGCTGGTGTCCGAAGAAGATGCCGAGGCCCTGTCTGCATGAGCGCAGATGAACCATCCGGCGATAACGCCGAAATAGCCGATGGCATTACCTGGCGCGACGGGAACGTCCCCTATTCCCCGCAATTTGGCGATATCTATTATAATCCGAAGAACGGATTGGCCGAGACACAATATGTGTTTGTTGAAGGCAATAACCTGCCCGATGCGTGGCAGGGACGCGAGAATTTTACGATTGGTGAAACCGGATTTGGCACCGGGTTAAATTTTCTTGCCGCGTGGGATTGCTGGCAAAAAGACCCGGCACGGTCCAAACGGCTTCATTTTGTATCGGTCGAGAAGTTCCCACTGACGCGTGATGCCATGGCACGCGCGCATCAGAACTGGCCGGAATTGGCCGATCTTTCGCACCAACTGGTGACGCAATGGCCGACTGGCACGATGTTGCCCGGTGTCCATCGTTTTGATATCGGTGATGGTTCGGTCACACTTACGATCCTGATCGGTGATGCGATTGACTGTTACCGTGATTATCACGGAACAATCGATTGCTGGTTCCTTGACGGTTTTGCCCCATCGCGCAATCCCGATATGTGGTGTCCGGATCTTTTTTGCGCCCTTGCCGGGGCATCAAGCCGTAATGGTGCGTCCTTGGCGACATTCAGTGCTGCGCGCATCGTGCGCGACGGGCTGGAACAGGCCGGGTTCGATATCCGCAAGCGCAGGGGATATGCCTATAAACGCGATATGATCACCGCCCTCCTTACCCCTAAAGGCACCGATGACAGTGCAGATCGCGGCAAAGGAATGGACGAAAACCCTTGGTTTGTGTTGCCAAAAGTGGCGGATAACAAACGAGTTGCGATCATTGGCGGCGGCATGGCCGGGGCTGCCTGTGCACGGGCGCTTCAAAATCGCGGTTGCGCCGTTACACTTTTTGAAAAATCCGAACGCCTGGCGAATGCGGCATCAGGCAATCCCATCGGGATGCTTGAACCCTATTTCACCGCTGATAACGCCATAACAGGCCGTTTTTACGAAGCGGGTTTCCGATACAGCCAACGACTGGTGCGTAGCCTGTCCGAGGCGGGGAAGATCGAAGCCGATTTTTGCGGCGTACTGGATTTGATTTCCAGCCCGCGCGACGAAGGGCGTCAGGCTGGCATGATGCAGCGCCTGCCGGACAGTCCCGATCTGGTTCATGTTCTGGACCGTGACGCTGCGAGTACCGCCTTTGGGTTGCCGCTGCCCCATGGCGGCTTGTTTTATCCCGGTGCTGGCTGGGTCAATCCACCATCGCTGGTAACCTGTCTTGCCAGTGGGATCGAGTGCCACACCAACACCCCGATTGCGGCAATTTCCGAAGATGGCACAGACAAGGTCCTGCATTCGGTTGAGGGGCAAGAATTTGGCCCCTTTGATGCCGTGATCATTGCCGGTGCGACAGAAACAACGGGACTTGATCAAACCGCATGGCTTTCAGACTATCTGCGCCCGGTACGCGGACAGATCAGTTACTTTGACGACAGCACATTGCGTGAATGCTACGGCGATGCCAAAATTCGCTGCGTGCTCAGTCACAAAGGCTACCTGACCCCGGCGCGTGCGGGCATCCACGTTTTTGGTGCGACGTTTGATCGCGATGATGATCAGACGGACTTGCGCGAAACAGATCATGCCTATAACCGCCAACAGTTGGGCAGAGTCCTGCCCGAGCTTGCCGACAGGCTGGAACAGACAAAGCTTGACGGTCGGGCGGCACTGCGGACCACAACCCCCGATCATCTGCCGATGATCGGCCCGGCACCGGATTACATCGCCTATCTGAACGCCTATCACAATATAGACAAAGGGAAAAAGGCCGCGCGATATATCGATGCGCCTTACTACAAAGACGTGTATATCTGTACTGGATTTGGCGCGCGCGGGCTGATTGCAGCACCACTTGCCGCCGAAATACTAGCCAGCGAGATTTGTGATATGCCCCTGCCGCTTGAAAAGTCGCTGATGGATGCGGTGCATCCGGCACGGTTCATCGTGCGTGGTCTTAAACGGCGGCAGATCAGGGCATGAGCAGCAAGCCCATCCTTCCATCATTTGACAATCCCCGCATGAAAACCGCAACGATCCTTGCCCTGTTTTTCGTGGGACTTTTCCTGATACAGGGGGTGTTCCTGCCTTATTGGCCGGTATGGTTGAAAAGTCAGGGGTTATCGGCGGGCGAGATTGGCATTTTACTGTCCCTGCCCAACTGGGTCCGGGTTTTTGCCGACCCGTTGATTGCGCAACGCGCGGATCGCACCGGCAATCGTAAAACGCCGATGCTTTGGCTGGCCGGGATTTACGTCATTACGGTTCTTGCCTTTCCGGTATCAAGCAATTTCTGGTGGCTGGCCGGATTATCCGTGATCATCGGCTTTACCTTTGCACCTTTATTGCCGCTGGGCACGACAATTACGGTCCATGAATGCAAGGCCAAGGAACTTGATTACGGGCGGGTGCGACTTTGGGGGTCGCTTGCCTTTATCGCGGCATCCTATGGCGCGGGATGGGTTCTGGATGGTACATCGACGGCCTGGATTGTCTGGATGCTGTTTGCCGCCGGGATCGTGAATTTTGCCATCGTCACACGTATGCCCGATCCGCAAACCGACCGCCCGTTACGGTCCGGTTCGTCGATCATTTATCTGCTGCGTAAACCCGTCTTCCTGATTTATCTCGGCTGTATCGGCTTTGCACAAGGATCACACGGGACTTATTACAGCTTTGCCTCTGTCCACTGGGAAAATGTTGGCTATCCCCATGATGTGATCGGTGCGTTCTGGTCCATCGGGGTGATAGCCGAAATTGCGCTATTTGCCTTTGCCGGGAAATATGTGCGCGGACGGCATCCGGGGATTTTGTTTGCCATCGGAGCGGCATCCGGTGTTTTGCGCTGGACTGTTTTAGGCATGACCGACAATTTCTGGCTGATTGTTCTGGTGCAACCCTTGCACGCCATGACTTTTGGCATTACCCATCTGGCGGCTGTCAGCTTTATTGCACGCGCCGTACCGACCCAGTTGGCGACGTCGGCCCAAAGCCTGATGGCGACATTATCCATGGGGGTTTTCCTTGGCAGTGCGATTTGGGCGTCCGGACCGCTTTATGAGCATTTCGGGTCGCATGCCTATTACGCCATGAGCGGACTTTCGATTGTTGCGTTCTTCTTTGCGCTTTGGCTGATCAAGCGTTGGCGCGGCGAAGACAACACGTTTTGTGACTGACCGGGATATTCCGGGGGGAAATTTGATGACTGATCTTCCGCTTTCACGGAAATGGCGCCGTTTGAAACTGGGCCTTAAGACGCTTTTGACTGCGTCGCCAGCCGGTTATTTCATTCCCTATCGCTATGCCGCCGAAACAGCCAACGCCGTTGGCAAACCGCATTACCCGGCGATTGAAGCGATGATGGATCAGGCCGCGCCAACCATGAAGGCGTGGCTGACAAAGGCCGGGAAATATCAGGATGCTTTTGCCAGTTTCGGCAATGCCACCCCGCCCGATCCGCGCTGGCAGCAAAGCTGGTTCCCACGGCTGGACGGGATGATGGCTTATGTGCTGACGCGTGAATTTCGCCCTGAGCGCATCGTTGAAATCGGATCTGGTCATTCGACGCGGTTTTATTATCGCGCCATTCTTGATGGTGACCTAGAAACCGTATTTCACGCGATTGATCCGGCACCACGCGCCGATATTGCGGCCCTGCCGATTACGGTCGAACGGACCATCGTGCAAAAAGCCGATCCGGCAATTTTTGAAACCCTGTCGGGTGCCGATATCCTGTCAATTGATTCAAGCCATATCCTGATGCCCGGCACGGATGTTGATCTGCTGTTTTCAACCGTCATACCAGCATTGCCCAGTGGTGCGATCATTCATATCCATGACATCACCCTGCCCGATGATTATCCGGTGATCTGGCAATGGCGCGGATATAATGAACAGCAGGGCGTTGCGGCCTTGCTTGCCGGGAACGGGTTTGAAATTCTGTGGTCGAGTGCCTATGCCATGACACGCCTGAATGACCTTGTCGCCAATTCCATCGCCAATGGCATTCATCTGCCTAACGGGGCGCATGAAACCAGCTTGTGGTTGCGTAAAAAGTAATTCAAACCGTATCTACGGAAATGACGGGGCAAAAGCCCCGCAAGCCTGCCGGGAAATCGTCCTTCCACACAGTCCGAGATTAATCAGGATTTATTTGATGTCGCGAAGTTCCACAAGTGCCACACCCGGCCTTGGCCGGGGACTGACTTTTGTCATGGCGATTGCCGCCGGTCTTGCCGTTGCCAATATTTACTAAAATCAGCCGATGCTTGGCATCATCATGGCCGAGTTCAATCAAAGCGGCACAGCGGCCCTTATCCCGACGGCAACACAGTTGGGATATGCAATTGGCCTGTTTTTACTGGTGCCGCTTGGCGACCTGTTTGACCGACGCAAACTGATTGTTCTGCAATTCTTGTTGCTGGCTCTGGTCCTTGTGATCGAAGGATCGGCACCGACAGATTATGTTCTGTTTATCTCGTCAATATTGCTCGGTGCCTGTTCGACGGTGGCCCAGCAAATCATTCCCTATGCGACCGCACTGACCCCGCCCGAAAGCCGGGGGAAGACCATTGGCACGGTCATGGCGGGTTTGCTATGCGGTATTCTTCTGAGCCGGACACTGGCGGGGTTTGTTTCAACCCATCTTGGCTGGCGCGAAATGTTCTGGCTTGCAGCCCCGGTTGCCGTGCTTGCCGCCATATTGATGGCCGTGATGCTGCCAAAGGACAAGGTACGGACATCCATCGGCTATGGGGAGGCGCTTTTATCCGTGCTGTTCCTGTGTAAACAACAGCCTGCTCTTCGCCGCGCGACATTGACGCAGGCCGCCCTGTTCGGGTCTTTTTCCGCCTTCTGGACCATCTTGGCCCTGCATCTTCAGGAACCGGACTATCAGCTGGGTGCCGATATCGCCGGGCTATTCGGGGTTTTGGGCGCGATTGGCGTTCTGGCAGCCCCCCTTTCGGGCCGGTTGGCAGACCGATATGGTCCTGTGCGCGTCATTGCCGCAGGTGTTATCATTTGTGTGATTTCGTGGCTGGCATTCGGGCTTTGGACAGCACTTGCCGGGTTGATCGTTGGGGTGATCATTCTGGATTTCGGCGTGCAGAGTGCAATGATTTCCAACCAGCATGTGATTTTCGGCCTGCTGCCAGAGGCCCGCGGCCGGATCAACACCGTTTATATGACTGGTATGTTCCTTGGCGGCTCTTTTGGCTCAGCCGGGGCGACCTATGCCTGGGGGCTGGGCGGATGGCCCGCGGTTTGCGGTTTTGGGCTGGCGCTTTCTCTGATTGCGATGCTGCCTTCTGTGGCACAACTGAAATCAAAACCGATTGCGCATTAAAACAGAACAGCCCGCCAATAGATGGCGGGCTGTT
>CAMPHD010000188.1 GCA_946885765.1 uncultured Thalassospira sp. | reverse complement strand
GGACGTAGCCGAACTTCGCGATACTCTCGCCTTTGGTCAGGCCTTCGCCGGGGGATCCGCCGGAAACCCTCTTGATGCCGTTGCCGCCCTGCCAGACGACGCAGAGATTTGTGGCTGCAACGGCATTTGCAAGGGAACCATCGTTTCCGCCATCACCGAAAAGGGTCTGACGACGCTTGACGAGGTCAAAGGCCATACCAAGGCATCCGCATCCTGTGGTTCATGCAGCGGCCTTGTCGAAAATCTTCTGGCGGCAACCCTTGGCGGTGATTACGAGGCGGCTGCGATCAAGCCGATCTGCACCTGCACCGATCATGACCATGACAATGTCCGACGCCTGATCAAGGCCAAGGAACTGAAATCCATGCCTGCCGTCATGCAGGAACTCGAATGGAAATCATCGGACGGCTGCCATGTCTGCCGCCCGGCGCTCAACTATTACCTGCTGGCCGCATGGCCGGGCGAATATGTCGATCATGGTGCGTCGCGCTTCATCAATGAACGCGTCCACGCCAACATTCAGAAAGACGGCACCTATTCGGTGGTACCGCGCATGTGGGGTGGGCTAACCAACCCGCGCGAATTGCGCGCCATTGCCGATGTCGCCGACAAATTCGATATCCCGACCGTCAAGGTCACCGGCGGGCAGCGCATTGACCTTCTGGGTGTGAAAAAGGAAGACCTGCCTGCCGTCTGGGCCGATCTGAATGCGGCCGGGATGGTTTCGGGTCATGCCTATGGCAAGTCCCTTCGCACGGTCAAAAGCTGTGTCGGGCAGGAATGGTGCCGCTTTGGCACCCAGATGTCGATGAGCATGGCCGTCGACCTTGAAAAAATGACCTGGGGTTCGTGGATGCCCCACAAATTCAAGATGGCGGTATCAGGTTGCCCGCGCAACTGTGCCGAAGCCACGATCAAGGATTTCGGCGTTGTCGCAACCGATGGCGGCTGGGACCTGCATGTCGGCGGCAATGGTGGCATTCATGTCCGCGCGACCGAACTTCTGTGCAAGGTCACAACTGATCAGGAAGTCAGGGAATATTGCGGTGCCTTCATCCAGCTTTACCGCGAAGAAGCCCGCTATCTGGAACGCACCGCCCCCTGGATCGAACGTGTCGGCCTGAAACACGTTCAGGAACGGGTTGTCGATGATGCCCAAAATCGCGCCGCCCTGTTTGAACGTTTCATGGAAAGCCAGAAAACGGCACAGGTCGATCCGTGGGCCGAACGCGCCAGCCAGGGCGTGGACGCGCACGAATTCAAATCCCTTTCCCTGATCGCAGCGGAGTAACGGCAATGACGGATATCGTAAACTGGGTAAATGTCGGGCCGGTCGCCAATATCCCGCTTCAAAGCGCGCGCACCTTCCAGACCGCAACCGACCGCATCGCGATTTTCAGAACCCTTGATGATCAGGTCTATGCTCTTCTGGACCGCTGCCCGCACAAGGACGGGCCGCTGGCACAGGGGATCGTGCATGGCCATTTCGTCACCTGCCCGCTGCATAACATGGTCTTTTCGCTTGAAACCGGCGAGGCGCAGGGCCCCGATGACGGCTGTGCGGCGAAGGTTGAACTGCGCGTCATTGACGGCACGGTCCATATCGGCCTGACGGCGGAACAAATCGGCCTGCGCCATGCGGGGTGAGGTTAAAACCACCTGTCCTTATTGCGGCGTTGGCTGCGGCTTGATCGTCTCCCCCACCCGGGACGGCTGGGCGGTCGGGGGCGACCCCGATCACCCGGCCAACCGGGGCCGGTTATGTTCAAAGGGTGCCGCCCTGATCGACACGATCACTGCCGAGATGAAGCGCGATTTTCGCCTGCTGAAACCCGAAATCGACGGCCAAACCGTCGACTGGCCGACAGCAACACAGGAAACCGCGGACCGACTGCGCGCAACCATCCAGAAACATGGCCCGAAATCGGTAGCGTTCTATGTTTCCGGTCAGTTATTGACCGAGGATTATTATATCGCCAACAAGCTGATCAAGGGCTTCATCGGGTCGCCGCATATCGATACCAATTCCCGGCTGTGCATGGCGTCAACCGTGGTCGGGCACAAACGTGCCTTTGGCGCGGATGTCGTGCCGGGATGCTACGAAGATCTTGAAATTGCCGATCTGGTCGTTCTGACCGGATCGAACCTGGCATGGTGCCATCCGGTCCTGAACCAGCGTTTGCGCACGGCCAAGGAAAAGCACGGCACCAAGATCGTCGTGATTGATCCGCGCAAAACCGCAAGCTGCGACATCGCCGATCTGCATCTGCCAATCAAACCGGGCAGCGACGTTGCCCTGTTTAATGGCTTGCTGGCATGGCTTGATCAGAACGGTCATTGCGATCTTCAATATATCGCCCGCCATGTCAGCGGCTATGAAACCGCCGTCGCCGAGGCGCGCGCGGACTGCCCCGATATCGAGAGTACAGCAAAAAAATGCGGCCTCGATTATCCTTCCGAGATCAGTGAGTACACCGATCATGACGGCTCGGGTCTGGGGAAACTGGAAACGTTCTTTAACTGGTTTGCCGCCTTTGCCCGCACGGTCACCGTGTTTTCACAAGGTGTCAACCAGTCCAGCAGCGGCTCTGACAAGGTCAATGCGATCATCAATACCCATCTGGCGACCGGACGGGTCGGCAAACCGGGATCAAGCCCGTTTTCCGTCACCGGTCAGCCCAACGCCATGGGCGGGCGCGAGGTCGGCGGCCTTGCCAACCAGCTTGCCGCCCATATGGACCCGAACGATGTTAACGATGTTGACCGGGTCCGCCGGTTCTGGAAATCCGATATTCTGGAACCGGGCGAGGGATACAAGGCGGTTGATATGTTCCGCGCCATCGAACGCGGTGAAATCAAGGCCGTCTGGGTCATGGCGACCAATCCCGCCGTCAGCCTGCCTGATGCGGACCGCGTCCGTCTTGCCCTGTCGCGCTGCCCGCTTGTCATCGTATCCGACACGGTGAACGATACCGACACGCTGCGTTATGCCCATATCAAACTTCCCGCCGCCGGATGGGCCGAAAAATCCGGCACGGTTACCAATTCCGAACGCCGCATTTCCCGCCAACGCCCGTTCCGCGAATTGCAGGGCGATGCCAAACCCGACTGGTGGATCATGACGCAGGTCGCACGCGCCATGGGCTATGGCAAGGCATTCAAATACCGCGATCCTGCCGACATTTTTGCCGAACATGCCGCCCTGTCAGAATTTGAAAATGACGGCATGCGCGCCTTTGACATCGGCCAGTGGCACAAGGCAAAGAAATCAACCTATGACGCCATGGAACCGTTCCAATGGCCCGCATCGCGCAAACATCAGCCCGCCGGCGGTTCTGACCGCCTGTATGGCAATGGCATATTCACCACGTCAAACGGGCGGGCGCGTATGCTGGCGGTCACGCATAAACTGCCCATGTCGCAACCGGGCAAGGAATTCCCGCTGATCGCCAATAGTGGCCGCTATCGCGACCAGTGGCACACCATGACCCGTACTGGCACCGCCGCCCGCCTTTCGGCCCACCGGCCCGAACCGTTGCTGGAGGTCAATATCCTTGATGCCAAGCGGTACAAGCTGACCGATGGCGGCCTTGCCCGGATCAGAAGCAAACGCGGCACGGTATTGATGCGCGTATCCGTATCAGACGCCCAGATGCCTGGCGAAGTCTTCATGCCGATGCACTGGAACGATGTTTATTCATCGGCGGGCGGTATCGGTCGTCTACCAACCGCGCATGTCGATCCCTATTCCGGGCAACCGGAAACCAAACACATTCCGGTTTCCATCGAACCGTTTGAACCGCTCTGGCAGGGATTGCTGTTTTCCAACACGCCGGTTGATCTTTCAAACCTGCCCTATTGGGTGGCGGCAACCGGCCCCGGCTGCATGATTTACGAAATCGCCGGCGACAGGCCCTGCCTGTTCAAATCCATGTTGCCGATGGCGGCCAACAATACTGACGATGAAAACGCCATCGAACACATCATTGAATATAACGACGGCAAAAAAGGCGTTCATCGTTATGCCCGCCTGAATGGCGACCGCATCACGGGTGCACTTTTTGTCGGGCCGGATCGCCCCGCCCTTGGCCGGGACTGGATATCGGCACTGCTGGGCAATGATGCCATCAGCGGCCCGGAACGCAATGCGCTTCTGGCGGGCCGCATGCCCGATGCGGGGGCCATCAATGATCGTTTGATCTGTTCGTGCTTCTCGGTCGGGCTGGCGGCCATCACGCGCGCCATTCATGACCAGAACGCTGTCAGCACCGCCGATATCGGCCGCCTGTTGCAAGCCGGAACCGGGTGCGGCTCCTGCCTGCCCGAACTCAAGGAGATTCTTGATGACGCATTACCGCGCGCCGCAGAATAAGCAGCAATATAAATCGGCACAACCCGAAAACCTGCATGGCCCTGAAACGGAAAACCGGGAAACCTTCCCCTTCTTTCCGGCCTTCGTCCATGTCACCGGCAAAAAGGTCGTCGTGCTGGGCGGGGGCGAGGTCGCGGCAGGCAAACTCCGCCTTTTGCTGCGCAGTCAGGCCGATATTACCGTCATCGCGCCAGAACTTTGCACCGACATCGCAACGATGGTCGATACCGACACGATCCGCTGGGAGGCAGCCCCGTTTGTCGATACCATGCTAAATGGCGCAGTCATGATCTTTGACGCCGCCGATGACATGCACCTGACACGCCGGGTCAAGGTCGCGGCCAAACGGCGCAACATCCTATTGAATGTTGTCGACAAGACCGAACATTGCGATTTCATCGTCCCTGCAATCCTTGACCGGGCACCGGTGATGGTCACGATCTCGACCGGCGGCTGCGCCCCGGCACTGGCGCGCATCATCCGCCAACGCCTTGAAACCACCCTGCCCGCGTCGATGTCACAACTGGCAAGCCTCGCCCGCAGTGCACGCCGTCGCGTTGCCGCCCACCTGCCCGACAATGTCGCCAGACAGCGGTTCTGGACGCATTTTTTCCAGAACGGATTGCAGGATACCCACCTGACGCAAAGCACCCCGCAGGATCTTGACGCCGCCCTGACCCGCTTCGTCCCCGAAGGCAGCTCCGCCACCGTCCCGGGCGGCCAGATCCTTCATGCCGATGTCACTGCCGACAATGCCTTTGACCTTGCCCATGGCATTGCACGCGCGATTGAAACATCCGACATCATTTTCCACATGCCCGGCATCGCGCCTGACATTCTGGATCTTGCTCGACGCGACGCCACCGTGATCGAACTTGAAAACAGCGGCAATGATGGAAACATTGATGACGACGCGCGTGAACGGCTGAAACACCAAGCCGCCTTTTTCGCCCGACAAGGCAGCAATATCACCTGCCTGTATCGAAACTAACGCTTCAAAAACCGCGCAAGCCCATCCATCGCCCTGTGAATACGGTCTTCCGATACCGCATAACAGGCCCGAATATGCCCCGCACCCTCGGCACCAAATGCCTCGCCCGGGGCAAGACCAATGCCCTCGGACAGCAAAAGCTCCTTGGCAAAGGAAAGCGTATCCTCAACCCCATCAACCCGGAAAAACGCATAAAACGCGCCGTCGGCTTCGGGCAGGTGGATGCGGTTCATGTCGCGTAACCGTTCGATGATCGCAGCCCGCGCAAGGCTGTATCTGGCGCGGGAACCAGCAACGAAATCCTCGCCCTGTTCAAGGGCAACAATGCCTGCCTGCTGAATGAACCCAGCCGGGCAGGACACGTTAAATTCCATCAGTTTTTCAAGTTCACTGCCAACACCTTTGGGCGCAGTAATCCAGCCCAATCGCCAGCCTGTCATCGCCCAGCTTTTGGAAAAGCTGTTGATCACCATGATCCGCGTATCGTCGCTGACATAGGGCACAAATGACGGGGCCACATCCGATCCGTCATAGATCAGGCGCGCATAAACCTCATCCGCGATCAGCCAGATCCCCCGTTCGGTGGCAAATTCGACCAGCTTTTTCTGGTCCTCCGCGGGCATCACCCAGCCGGTCGGATTATTCGGCGAATTGATCAGGATGGCACGCGTATCGGGCGCACAGGCGGCAATGAATTCATCGATATCAAGCTGCCAGCCATCATTCCCGGACCGCAACGGCACGGTCGTAACATTCGCACCAAGAAGCTTAGGCATCGCAACAATATTCGGCCAGATCGGTGCCGTGGTCACCATCCTGTCACCCGCCTTCAGGATCGACTGCATCGCAATCATCAGGGCATTTAACCCCGATACCGTCACGGTGATGTTTTTACGGTCCAGTGCCGTGCCATAAAAGCGATTGCCATAAACCGCCAGCGCATCGCGAAGCGGTGTTATGCCCCGGTTGGGCTGATAAAAAGTATCCCCCGCTTCAAGGGCCGCAATCGCCGCCTTGCGAATGAATTCCGGGGTCGGCTGATCGGGTTCGCCAAACCATAGCGGCACGATATTTTCGCGTCCCATGCCCAGATGGGCAACCTCGCGGATCAGCGACGCGCCAATATCACGCACGTCATGTCGGATGCCGTTTGCGGCAAACGGGGAAACAGGCAGGCTATCTGAAACGGACATCTGGG
>CAMPHD010000187.1 GCA_946885765.1 uncultured Thalassospira sp. | reverse complement strand
GGCCTGGCCAACGTTGACGGTTGCCGTTTTAAGAGCCTGGGTGGTTGCGTTCAGACGGGCACCGATTGCCATCGAAGCAGCATCGTCACGAGCCGAAACAACACGGGTACCCGACGACAGTTTTGAAAGCGAACGGGTCGCCATGGTGTCGGATTCTTGCAGGTTGCGGTGCGCAACGTTTGCCGCATAGTTCGAGATGATATTAAGAGCCATACTTCCCTCCTACATGGATGGCTCCATCGGAGCCTGTGTAGTCTGAAAAAATGCTCTCGAAGCCCGTGTCCCATCACGGATATCGTGTGTTTCGTATGCTCGAGAGCCTGAATACCATGTATTAAGCAACGAGCGTGCCAGTTTCAGGCTGTGATTCGGCGGGGAATAAAAGGATTGCCCGGCAATATCTGCCGGGCGGGTAGGCAACTTCCGGTTTTACAGGTCGTGCTGAACGGAATATTTGTCGTTGGGAATAATGTGCTGCCAGGCAATCTGGCGTTCGGTGTCAATAAATACCGGTGCCCGCAGATTGGTCGACATGGTGATGCCTTTGCCGTCCGGCGCACTGCGCACCGTGACAACCATCAGGACCGCCAGATTTTTTGCCTCAATCGCGAGGCTGGAAAGCGCGAGGTCAATGTCCTTCTGATCAATCATCTGGCTGTCCATATTGTACGGTGCCACGATGAAGGAGAGGTTTGCATCGGTCAGGCTTTGATAAAGTTTGAACTGATCCAGATTGGTATTGGGAATGTTCGCCAGACCAAAAACATGATGGTCAGGAAAACCCAAAAGGCCAATCGGCATATAGATGCCCTTGTCCCAGCTAAACTCGATATTGCCAAACCGGGTCTCGACAACCACGGACTCGGGTACGGTCTTGTCGGTGGCCTTTTCGGGGTCCATTGCCATTCTAACTCCGGCGCGCTGATGTTTGGTTGATTGTATGTGTGTGCGTTTGCAAGGCTGAATACAAGAAGGCTTTTAGTAAATTATCTCAGATAGTTCACCAGACTTAGATCGGATGATCGCGAAATGGTCATGAAGCTTGCCTGTAATGCGGTCTCGTGCTGGGCGAGTTCGGCAAGGGTCAGAGGAACGTCAACGCTTTCGATTTCTGTGATGGCCTGACTCGCGAAAACCTTGAAATCGGCGTGATTGCTTTCAAAACGTTCAAGGTTGGCAATGTCGAGACCGATTTCGCCCTGAATATTGGGCAGGCTTTCGATCGCATCATTGATGTGATCCAGTGCCTGGCCGAGCGCTTCCTGATCGGTTGTGCCTGCGGCAATTCCCAGCCCCTGAATAAGGCTTTGGAACGCGGGGGCATCCGCAAGGATGCCGTATGAAATATCATAATCCTTGTCGACGCGGGTGTTCAGAACCTGTTGGTCACCGGCATAGTAGGCCGTGTCGTTTCGCGGGTTCGGAATTTTTGTCAAGCCAAGGGCTTCGAGTATGTTGCCGCCGCCGATTTCGTTCAGTGTGATTGATCCGTTACCGACATTTTCGATATTCAGTCGCGGCGATCCACCGGATGAAACCGGACGGAGGCTTGACGTCGCACCATTGGCGGTATTGCCATTAATGGTATTAATCAGGTCGCCAACCGTTGTTGTCGCCGCAATATAGGGGATGTTTGTTGGCCCAAACGGATTGCCATCGCTATCAAAGCTGACAATCTCGAGCGTGCCGTCGGTAACTCCCAGCGAGGCGAGCGTATCGGTTGCGCTGATAGAGGTTTCCGCGCTGGCATAGTTATCGGCAGGATAGATTTTGTCGATATCAACTGCAGGCTGATCGGATCGTCCGCCTGCAAAGAGGAAACGCCCATCCAGATTGGTATTAAGCAACCCGGCAAGCTGTTGCATCGCCTGTGTGGCTTCATTATCAAGATTGACATCATCGGATTGCTCGGCGCTGAGCGCCTGGATCAGCAGCGTCTTCATCTTGACGGCGATGGATGTCATTTCATCGACGGCTGTTTCCATCGATTGCAGGCGCAGTTTGGCCTGTGTCGTATTTCGAAGATATTGCTCTGTACGGGTATATTCCGCTTCGAGATTCAGCAGACGCTGTGTGCTGTCGGCAATACCCGAATATTGGCGCGATTTATAACCGCTTGATGCCTGGGTATTCAAATCCGCGACCTTTGATGCGTTCTTCAGCGCCAAATTCGCGAGCAATGTGTGGCTTGTGTAAGTTGCAACGCGCGTTACCATCTTACTGTCTCCATTTCATGCGGTAGTTTAAACCGCATTCAGCAGCGTATCAAACAATTCATCCACGGTCGAAATAACCCGTGCGGACGCACTGTAAGCTCGCTGGAAAATGATTAAATCGGACATTTCTTCGTCAAGATTGACCCCGGCCTCATTCTGGATACGGGTATCAAGATCCGTTACCAAAGAGGACTGGAACTCATAGTTGCTCGCGGCAACGGACGCCTTGGTCGCAGAAGTTGCAATAATCCCGGCAGCAAAATCGGTCAGTGATGTCCGTTCGGCAGATAGGCCGCCCGCAGATTCGAAATCGATATCGGTACGTTCGAACGTGTTGCTAAGTGCAAGGGCGGCACTATTGTCACCTTCGTGAATACCGTAATTGATACCCAATCCCAGAACCGTTGTCAGGCTGTCTGCAGAAGGAAGGCCGCTATCCTGGAAAAAGAACGGATCACCATCGGCGTCGGTTACCTGCAATTTATAACCGCCGATGCTGCTGTCATAGATAACGTCGGCCGTGATATTGTTGTCGGACAGGATTGCGCTGTTATTAATCGCATTTGCAATATCATCCAGTGACGAACCGCTGTCATAATCGATATTAACGTCGGAAAAAGGGCCGCTGACGGTCAGCGTATAGTTTAGCGGCGGCGGTACCAGTGGGCCCAGATTGGGGATAGCTGCCGAAGAATCCACAACCGCATTTGATGTTCCATAGACATCGGCATTCATCTGTCCGCGTACGATGCGGGCCGGATCGTTTTTGATCACACTGTCGACATCCATATTGCCAGCCAGTGTAGGCATGTCTTCGGTCATGCCGATTGTTTGGGCCATGTCACCATTGTCGGTTATCGTCATGTTTGCCGTATAGCTCAGCACCAGACGAGAACGATCACCGTCTTCGACAATATATGCCATTTCGGCAGCATCTTCTGCGGTCATGCCCGCACCTTCCAGAGCGGTGCGGATGGCATCGCGCACGTCGGTTAGGCTGTCGGTTGCCGCATAGTTGACGGTAATGCCCGGTGTTGTCAGAACACCGCTACCGGCACTGATGACCATTGAATTCGCCGTCACATTCAACGCTGTGGTCGCACTGTCCTGCGGGGACGACGTCATGGTGTCGGAGCGTTTTGTCGTAGCTACAAAGTCGTTCAGACCGAAATAGTGGGAAAATCCCTGTTCTCGACCGTCGCTGGTGGTGATGGCGCTGGTCATTTCATTAATTGAAATGCGGCTGCCGTCGATGCCTTCGATTACCATCTGGCCATCAACCAGTGATGCGGTTAGATAGCCGCCTGCATCGGATGCGTTGATCGCATCGATAACGCCCTGCACTGTCGCGGGCACTGTTGGCAAGGTGATGTCGGCCCAACTGTCATCCGCAGATAATTCACCATTGGCAGTTAACGCTGCGATCCGAAATGTGCCGGATGCCGTCAGCGGGTCCGATGCCGCGACCATGCGATTGCCGGACAGGTTGGTTGGTGGTGGGAAGGCAGTGCCCTTGTTGTGCTCTTCGTTGATGGCATCGCGCAATTCACCGGCCAGTTCGTTGATCTGGTCGTTCAGGCGCGGCAATTCCGTGTCGCGCATTTCAAGCAGACCTTTGATTGTGCCGGTTTGCATGACATCGGTAATATCCTCGCCATTCAGCATTATGCCCGATCCGCCTGTGCCGGGTTCAAAGCCGGCAGTCGGGTTGAATGTAAGGCTTGCCGGGGTTCTGTCCAGAAGGGTCCGGTTACCATTGGCTGTAAACAGGACCATGGATCCGTCGCCACGATTATACGTGGTGACGTTCATGATCTTGGACAGTTCGTTAATTTTCTGGTCGCGCTGGTCTTCAATCTCGGTCGTCGGCTGCCCAAGGTTCTTCTGGCGGACGACATCCGTATTGAGTTCGGCGATTTCGTTGAGCAGGGCATTGGCGCGGTCGACTTCGTCAGAGATTTTTTTGTCGATATCGCTGCGCATATGCTGAATCTGCTCGGACAGGTTTTCGAACGCATCCATAACCTGAATGGCGCTTTCGATAACTTCCACCTTCGGGGAGTTCTGTTCAGGGGTGTTGCCAAGCTGTTCGAAGGCATCCGCAAGATCGCTGATGCGCTGACTTATGGCGCCGTCTGACTGAGGTGTTCCAAACAGGGTCTGAATGCGTTGAAAGAATTCAAAGCGCACTTCTTCCCTGCCGGCCTTGCCCAGTTCACCGCGCATTTCGCGCACAAGACCCTCGTTGACATTTCGATAAATGTCACCGATCTGAGAACCTGCGCCAACCCCGTCGAGTACCAGTGTTTCCTGCCCGGCAATCTTTTTCGAATAGCCGGGGGTGTTCACGTTCGAAATATTTGACGACGTGATGGAAATGCGGGCTTGCGCGGTATTGAGACCAGAAATTGCGCTGTTGAGTGCCTGGGTCAGTGACATGATCTTTGCCTTTACTCCTAGAGCGTTTCGTTAACGCTGTAAGACGTGCCGGGTTTGCTGGTCGGGCGGCCGTAACCACCGATGGATGCCTTGCCGGTCTGACCTGAACGGTTGTAAGTCGTGCAGTCTTCCTTGGCTTTGTCATTTACCGCGCGCACAATGGCATTGACCATACGTTCGTTGGTCGCCTTGGCGGCCTGAAGGGCAGTCATGTTGCGGCGGGCTGCCTGCTGGAACTCGGCCTGCAGATCGCGCAATTCCGCTTTGTCGTCCTCGGGCAACTGGCGGAGCTCTGAACCGCGTGCGCGCAATTTGACGACAAGCTGTTCGTACTGCATCGACAGGGCAGATTTTTCCGACACGAATTGCTCATACTCGGCAACTTCGAGCTTGCGCAGCCCCTGGGTTTCACGCTCCAGCAGGGAAATAAGGTCATATGTGACGCTTTTAAGCTCGATAACCATCTGTTCGGTGGTCATGGTCATTATCCTTCCTGCACCTTGAGGATTTCGCGCGTAACGGCATCTGCAATTCCGATGCCACCTGCGCGGGTCATTTCTTTGGCGTACTCGTCAACAAGCAGCGAACGCATCATGGTCTCGCCGTGACCGCCACCAAACATTTCGTTGGTTTCGATGCCGGCAAACATGTGGCTCAGCATCTGGCCGAGAAACATGGATTCAAATTCTTCACCGGCTTTACGGGCCTGTGCGTCGGTTTTGATGTGGCCATCCGTCAGCTGGCTGGCACGATTGGTTACGTTATTCTGTGCGCCGTACTGGGCGGATGCCTGGGCTTGCGCCATCATGGCGCTGGTGCTGTCGATCATCATCACATCACCTCGATTTCGGCCTGAAGTGCGCCGGACGTTTTGATCGCCTGAAGGATGGTGATCATGTCGCGCGGGCCAACACCAAGACTGTTCAGGCCGTTGACCAGTTCCTGCAGGCTGACGCCACTTTCAAGCACGCCAAGCTGGTTATCCTCGCCTTCATCCACTTCGATGTTGGTCCGGTCGACAGTTTCGGTCGTGCCGGTTTGGGAGAACGGGGAAGGTTGCGATACCTGCGGGGTCTCGGTGACACGGATGGTCAGATTGCCCTGTGCGATTGCAACGCGGTTGATGCGTACATTTTCGCCCATCACGATCGTGCCGGTGTTTTCGTCAATGACGACGCGTGCGATCTGATCCGGTTCGACACGAAGCTGCTCGATGTCGGTCAAAAGGGCGACAACATCCTGATTGTAACGTGCCGGGATACTGATGCGAACGGTTCCCGGGTCACTCGGGCGGGCTGCAACTTCGCCGAGATAGGCATTCACGGCCTCGGCAATACGGCTGGCGGTCGTGAAATCCGGATTGCGAAGAACGACCGACATGTTCTGCATGGAATTCAGATTGAAATCGATTTCGCGTTCAACGATACCGCCACTGGCAATGCGCCCGGATGTCGGAACACCTTTGACCACCGTCTGGGCATTGCCGGCGGCGGAAAAACCGCCAACCGCAAGATTGCCTTGGGCAACGGCATAAACTTCGCCGTCGGCACCCACCATCGGGGTCACAAGAAGTGTGCCGCCCTGGAGGCTTTCGGCGGTGCCGATTGCGCTGATGGATACATCAAGGCGCGAACCCTGGCGTGAAAATGGCGGCAGGGTAGCGGTGACCATGACGGCCGCGATATTTTCGGAATCAAGATCTTCGATCTCGCTGCGCACATTGATGCCGAGCCGTTCAAGCATGGCGACGAGGCTCTGCCGGGTGAAGTCGGAATCACCCAGGTCGTCACCGGTGCCGTTCAGGCCGACAACAAGGCCATAGCCGACCAGCATGTTGTCACGAACGCCTTCGAAGTCGGCGATATCCTTGATACGCGACTGGGCATTCGCCGGAGCAACCTGCATC
>CAMPHD010000186.1 GCA_946885765.1 uncultured Thalassospira sp. | reverse complement strand
GTCCATCGGTGGAGAGCGCAACCCAAAACTGCTTGGCCGCGAACATTGGGAATCCTTTGCATCCGATATCAATATCAGTCCGAAACTGGTGATCGACGAACTTGCAACACTCGCCAGCCTGATCGAAAAAGCGGCAACCAAACTGCGCCAAGCCACGCGTGGAACAATTGCAGATACAAGCCTGCTTGATCTCGCCCTGAAAGACATTAGATCGCGCTGCCAGAGCCATTAAGTGACACCGAACGGTATCATTTACTTGATTTCAGGATAAATGATACCGTTCGGTAACAAAATCACCCCAAATACCGTCCCAAATGCTCCACCAGCATCCGGATTTTCGGGCTAAGATGCCGATTGGTCGGGTAAAGCGCCCAGATGCCTTCATCGGTCGGCTGGAATTTGGACAGGACCGGGATCAGATCACCACTGGCGATCCACGGATCGACGTAATAATCCGGCAACTGGACGATGCCGATGCCCTTTAGCGCCGCATCCAAAAGCGCCTGCCCGCTATTGGCGTGGATCGAGCCATGAATGCGGATGGTGCGTTCCCGGCCGTCTTCTTCAAACCGCCAGTAATCCAGCGTCCCGACAAGGCAGTTATGGCGCGCAAGCTCCGAAAGCGAATGCGGCTCCCCACGTTTGGAAAGATAGGCAGGCGACGCACAGGCATATAGGCGGCGGGTTGAAAGCTGCTGGCTCATCAAACTGCCGGTCGTGCCATCCAGCCGCCCAAGCCGGATCGCCATGTCATAGCCTTCCAGCACCAGATCAAGTTTCTGGTTGGTAAAGCGGCACTGGACTTCAAGTTCCGGATAGCGGGCGACGAAATCATTGACCAGCGGCGCAATCACGGTTTCGCCGTAAGTGGTGGGCGCGGTCAGTTTAAGCTTGCCGCGCGGCACCTGTGTCAGGGTGCCGATTGCGCGTTCCGCATCCTGCAAGCCATCCAGCAATTGTCGGCAATGCTGGTAATAAACCTGCCCGGCTTCGGTCGCACTCACCTTGCGCGTGGTGCGGTAAAAAAGCTGCACGCCAAGCTTTTCTTCCAACGCGGTGATCTGGCGGCTGACCTGTGCCACGGAAATGCCAAGCTGCTTGGCCGCCGCCGTAAAGCTTTTGCGTTCCGTCACGGCGACGAATTCGCTGATCCCGTCCCACGCATTCATTATTACATCACCGTAAAAGTCATTTACCGAAATACTGGATTATCAGATCAGGGGAAATAAATACACTGTTGGCAGTAAATCATTCAAGCCGGAGGAGCGACATGAGCGCCCAAACCATTACCTGCAAAGCCGCCATTGCCTGGGAAGCGGGCAAGCCGCTATCGATTGAAGAAGTTCAGGTCGCCCCGCCCAAGGCTGGCGAAGTCCGTGTGCGCATCGTTGCCACTGGCGTTTGCCACACCGATGCCTTTACCCTGTCGGGCGACGACCCCGAAGGCATTTTCCCCGCCATCCTTGGCCATGAAGGCGGCGGGATTGTTGAATCAATCGGCGAAGGTGTTACCAGCGTTGCGGTCGGCGATCATGTGATCCCGCTTTACACCCCGGAATGCGGCGAATGCAAATTCTGCAAATCGGGCAAAACCAACCTGTGCCAGAAAATCCGCGCCACCCAGGGCAAGGGCCTTATGCCCGATGGCACCACACGTTTCTCGCAGAATGGTAAGCCGATCTATCATTATATGGGTTGCTCGACCTTCTCGGAATATACGGTTCTGCCGGAAATTTCGATTGCCAAGGTCAACAAATCCGCCCCGCTTGAAGAAGTCTGCCTGCTGGGTTGCGGTGTCACCACCGGCATGGGGGCCGCCACCAACGCCGCCAAGGTCAAACCGGGCGATAGTGTTGCGATTTTCGGTCTGGGCGGCATTGGTCTTTCGGCCATCATCGGCTGCAAAATGGCGGGCGCCAGCCGTATCATCGCCATTGATATCAACGAAAAGAAATTCGAACTCGCCAAACAGCTTGGCGCGACCGACACCATCAACCCGCAAAAATTCGACAAACCGATTCAGGAAGTCATCGTTGATATGACCGCTGGCGGCGTTGAATACAGCTTTGAATGCATCGGCAATGTCAATGTGATGCGATCCGCCCTTGAATGCTGCCACAAGGGTTGGGGGGAGTCGGTGATTATCGGCGTCGCCGGTGCCGGTCAGGAAATCTCCACCCGTCCGTTCCAGCTTGTCACCGGGCGCGTCTGGCGCGGCACCGCCTTTGGCGGGGTCAAGGGCCGGTCGGAACTGCCCGATTATGTCGAACGCTACCTTAAGGGTGAATTCAAACTGTCCGATTTCATCACCCACACCATGAAGCTTGAAGACATCAACGAAGCTTTCGACCTGATGCATGAAGGCGAAAGCATCCGTTCGGTCATCCACTATTAAGACCGTCCAGCTTCATACAATAAAACCGCCCTGCCGGTAAAATTCCGGCAAGGCGGGCGAACGGGAGAATAAAATGGGCATTGAAAATTCATCCAGCAACAAGGTATTCGGCGGCTGGCACAAACAATATACCCATCGGTCCGATGTGCTGGGCTGCGATATGCGGTTTGCCATCTTCCTGCCGCGGCAGGCGGGCAAGGGCAACCGCGTGCCGGTGATGTACTGGCTATCGGGACTGACCTGCACGGATGAAAACTTCATGCAGAAGGCCGGTGCGTTCCGCATCGCAAGCGAACTTGGCATTGCCATCGTCGCCCCCGACACCAGCCCGCGCGGCGACCATGTGCCCGATGACGAAGAAGAAGCCTATGATTTCGGCAAGGGTGCCGGCTTTTACGTCAACGCGACGCAGGAACCCTGGGCGCGCAATTACCGCATGTATGATTACGTGACCAAGGAGCTTCCGGCCCTTGTGCGTGATCATTTCCCGATTTCCGATGATGCGGTGATTTCCGGCCATTCAATGGGCGGGCATGGTGCGCTTATGATCGCGCTTAAAAATCCCGGCATGTTCAAATCGGTCACGGCCTTTTCCCCGATTTCAAACCCGATCAATTGCCCGTGGGGCCAGAAGGCGCTTGGCAATTATCTGGGCGATGACAAATCCGTCTGGAAACAGTGGGACAGCTCCGAACTGATGAAGGCCGCCACCGCCAAGGATATGCAGACCCCCGCCCTTGTCGATCAGGGCGATGCCGATGGCTTCCTTGCCGAACAGCTTAAACCCGATACGCTTTTTGCCGCCGCAAGCCACGCCGGTTATCCGCTGAACCTGCGTATGCAGGAAGGCTACGACCATAGCTATTACTTCATCGCAAGCTTTATCGAAGACCATCTGCGTTTCCACGCATGGCATCTTGGTATCGCCTGAGATCAGGTAACCGCATCAAAACCCGCACCCAAGCGGTTTTCACCCGGCACGCGCCTCGTCCCTGTGGGCGTGCCGGGTCTTTTTTTGAAGATTAATCCGGGTCAAAGCTGCGCGCGTCAATGGCATCGGCCACATCATCCGCCGTTTTAAGCGTGCGGATAATCAGCGGCACGACAAGTGCGAGCACCGATTTATCAAGCCCGCGCGCGCGTTGCGCATCGCGGATTTCATGACCGATTTGCGCAATCACCGGGATAAATCGCAACACCATTGAAAACGCCAGACTGACCTTTTCCGGGTTAACCCCAAACCGCGCCAGCGGCTTCATCGCCCGCTCCAGCGCGGCCAGCATGTCGGACGTTCTGGTCGTCAGGGTGACAAGCCCGGCAAAGGCAACAATCGCGGCTAGCCGGAAAATCACCACAAGCCCCGCCTGCCAGTCATTGAGCCAAAGCTGCACGGCAAAGAACATAACCAGCAACCACAATATCGGCCTGATCTGCGCCCAAAGGATGCGGGGGCCAAAACCCGAAACCGGATAAAGCAGCAGGACCGTCACCAGCACCCCCGCCAGAACCGGCCAGTCAGCGATCAGAAAAACACCGGTCCCCAGCAGCACAAGGGCAAGCACCTTTAACCCTGCCGCCGCCCGGTGCAGGACGGAATTGCCATCGATGTAAAGTCCGGCAATCACGCCATCATCTCCCGATAGCGGGGAATGGCGATGGCCGGGACATCGTCACAGGCGATCCGGCCATTTTCAAACACCAGCACCCGGTCATAACCGGCAATCAGATCAAGATCATGGGAAACGGTGATGACGGTCTGCTCAAGTTCGGCAATCGCGCGCTCGACCCGGTTGCGATTGCGCAGGTCAAGCAACGTGGTCGGCTCGTCAAAGATGACGTAACGCGGTGCCATCACCAGCACACCGGAAATCGCCAGAAGCTGCTTCTGGCCCCCGCTTAACAAATGGCTGGGATGGCTGCGAAATTCCGACAGGTCATATCGCGCAAGGACTTCGTCGATACGACGGTCAATCTCGTCCTTTGGCAGTTTTAATGCCTTCAGGCCAAAGGCGATGTCTTCTTCGACCACCGGATAGACGATCTGATTGTCCGGGTTCTGAAACACAAAACCGACATGGCGGCGCAGTTTGCGCCCGTCTTTGGCGGCATCGAAATCATCGATGCGTACAGTCCCCGACGATGCCACCTGAAGCCCGTTCAGAAGCCGGACAAACGTGCTTTTGCCCGATCCATTGGCCCCGACAATCCCGATCCGCTTTTCGGAAAGTGACAGTGAAATATCGTCAAGCACGCGACGCTGATCGAATTCCACGGTGACATTTTCAAGCGTGATCATCGGCACCCGGCGCAAAATTTCAGACAGGGAATAACAGCAAAAGGCGCGACCTTCGGATCGCGCCCCATCAAAACCTAGCGTGCCTTGGAAATCAAGGGATAGGCGCGCCGGACCGCCATGCAGGCAGCCGTCGCAATCGCAACCTTGATCACATCGCCAATCAGGAATGGCGCGGCACCAACGGTCGCCTGCCAGTAACTGATTTCAACAACGATGCTGACCCAAAGATTGCCGATCGCATACAGGACAACAATCCCGCCAATCGCGATCGACAATGCCGCGTTAATGACATTCAGCCTGTCCCAAAATTTTTCAATCAGCAGGCCGATCACAAAGGCCGAAATCACCCAGCCAACGATAAAGCCGCCCGTCGCCCCCAGAAGAACGCCAAAACCACCGCGACCACCCGACAAAAGCGGCAGGCCAAGCGCAACCAGCACAACAAACAGCAGGATCGAAAGCCCGCCACGACGCGCCCCCAAAATCGCCCCGGCCAGCATCGGCCCCAACGATTGCGCGGTCACCGGCACCCCGGTAATCGGCAGGGTGATGGGTGGAAACAGCCCAAGCACGGCAGTCACAGCCGCAAACAGCGCGATATAGACGATATCTTTGGTGTTCATGATTTCACGATCCTTCCTTCCCGTTCTCCCCGGCGAAGGGATAGCGCCAAAACCGCAGACCGCCAAGGAAAATGACGCGTCATTTCCATCAGGGTGGGATAAGGATCGCCAAATAGGTTTTCGGTTTCAGAAACTTGTCGCGGATTAATCGCTGTTTTGTTCGGCAAAGGATTTAAGCCGTATCAGGGCAGAATCCCAGCGCCCCGCAACATGGTCAAGCCACGCACGCGCAAGGGCCAGCCGATCCGGGCAAAAAGCATATCGGCTTTCACGCCCGATCCGGTGACTTTCGACCAGCCCCGCCATTTCAAGCACGCGCAAATGTTTCGTCACAGCCTGCCGGGTCATGTCGGCATCATTGGAAAGCGACGCGATTGATCGTGCCTGACCGTCCGATAGCCGATCAAAAATCGCCAGTCGGGTCGGATCGCCCAAAGCGGCAAAGATTTCGGCAAAACCCGGATCACCACCAGATCCCGGCATGTGATTTTCAGTTTTCGACATATTTCCTGATATTTTCCAACTGGAACGCCCAGCCATTTGTGTTGGCCTGCAAGGCAGCCGAAAGACGATGTGCAGGCAGTTTGTCAAAGCCGGTTTCACGCACGGTCACCCGTGTCACACCCGCCTTTTCTTCCAGCCAGAATTCGACAAGCGTTTCCGGCTCCCTGCTGTAATCCACATCCGGCTCAATCGCATAGGGATGCCACGTATAGGCAAAATAGGCCGGTTCCTCCATCGCCTTGATGGTCGATTGCCATTTCACATGCGTGAAGCCTTCAATCGTGATCTGGCCATTTGAAACCTGCCCGACGACAAAGGCATCTTTGATATTCACACCAAACCATGTTCCGAATTGCCTGTGATCCGTCAAGGCCGTCCAGACACGCTGACGCGGAGCGTTGATCTCGATCTTCTTTTCAATGCTATTGGTCATTCAAGCAACCTCCCGGTTGCATTTAATCTGACATGCAACATCCCAATACGCAACCCAAAAGTTGCGCATTTAATTTACCATCCTCACCCACAAACGGCCTTCGGTCCCCCTGCCGACTTCGGTCACTTTCGGCAATGGCGACATTTCCGGCAACCGATGGAGCCCGGACAAACCTCGGGCGTCTACCAGCTTCACCAGCAGACGGCCTTCGGGCTCACGGTCTGCTCCAGTCACTCCCGGCCATGCCGACATTTCCGGCAACCGATGAAGCCCGGACACATTTCGGGCGTCTGCCATCCTCGCCAACAGACGGCCTTCGGGCTCACCACCCGCTCCGATCACTCCCGACCAAGGCGGCATTTCCCGGCAACCGATGAAGCCCGGACACATTTCGGGCGTTCGCCAACCTCGCCATCAGACGGTCTCTGGGCCCACTACCTGCTC
>CAMPHD010000185.1 GCA_946885765.1 uncultured Thalassospira sp. | reverse complement strand
GGGCGGGATGAGAAATATTCATCCGATTCCGCCCCGTCGACCTTGGTAACAGCCCCTTCGATGCGCACGCATTTTTCCAATGATTTCCAGTGGAAGCACAGCGCGGCAAAGCTGTTTTCGGCAAGCTGATCGCCCTTGCGGCTTTCATAATTGGTATAAAAAACAAAACCCCGTTGATCGAACCCCTTAAGCAGGACAATCCGCGCAGAAGGCCGCCCTTGCGCATCTGCTGTGGCCAGCGTCATCGCATCTGGATACGGTTTTTCCTTGTTTTTTGCCTCGTTAAACCACACGTCAAACAGATCGAATGGAACCGCGTGGGCTTCATGCCCAATTTTTGGCGTATTTTTTTCGTCCATTGGGGTCAGGATTCCTTTGATAGTTCAAAATCCGCACCAAATTCGAAAGATACGGGTTTTGGATATACGTGAAACGACACAAGCAAGATCGTTCCGTAGATACAGAACATATCGGTTGGGACAGGAAAGACAAGGTAGGCAAAAAAATATGAAATTCCGTCATATCGTAATCCCCGTCATGATGACCGCCTTTATTGCCGGTTGCGCACAGGATCAGGGCCAGAAACAAACCGCAGGCACCCTTTTGGGCGCGGTTGGTGGTGCCGTTGCCGGTGCGCAGTTCGGCAAAGGGTCCGGGCAGCTTGTCGGTGTGGCACTCGGCACGCTTGCCGGTGCCTTTATCGGCGGTGAAGTCGGCAAGTCTCTTGACAATGCCGACCGGGCCATCATGGCGCAAAACACCCAGCGCACACTTGAAAGCGCCCCCACTGGCCAGACTTCGACCTGGAACAATCCCGATACCGGTGTTCGTGGTACGGTCACCCCGACCCGCACCTATCAGGAGCCAAAAACCCAGGATTACTGCCGTGAATACCAGCAAACCGTCACAATTGGCGGCAAGCAGGAAGAGGCCTATGGCACAGCGTGCCGCAAGCCCGACGGCAGTTGGGAAGTTGTGAACTGATCTTCACGGCATGACATTTTAAAAGCGGCGCCTTCCTTGCGAACAGCGCCGCTTTTTCATATCTGAGCCATGTCAAGAACAGCGATAAAAACAAATGCCTTTCTTGCAAGCCGCAAGACAGGCTTATAATACACATACAGAGTTTTCCATTATCCAACCGGTCAGGCGATGCAGGATCCCTACAAGACTTTGGGCGTTGCCAAAAACGCCACCCAGGACGAAATCAAGAAAGCCTATCGCAAACTTGCGCGCGAACTTCATCCCGACGTCAATCCCGGCGATAGCAAGATCGAGGAACGGTTCAAGAAAGTTTCAGCGGCCTATCACCTTTTGGGCGATGCCGAACGCCGCAAGAAGTATGACACGGGCGAACTTGATGCCGACGGGCGCGAAACCGGGCCGTTTGGCCGCGGTGGCGGTGGTGCGCGTTACAACGGTCAGGCGGGTGGCGATCCGTTCGGTTTTTCCGGGGCCAATGCCGAAGATATCTTTGACGAGATTTTCGGCAAGGGCGCACGTGGTAGCGGCGGCGGGTTTGGTGGCTTTGGCGGGCGCAGACAGGCCGAAAAGGTCAAGGGCCCCAATATTTCCTATGAGCTGAGCCTTGATCTGCGTGAAGCGATCATCGGCACGACCAAGCGCATCAACCTTGCCAGTGGCAGAAGCCTTGAAGTGCGCATTCCGGCAGGCAGCGAGGACGACCAGACCCTGCGCCTGAAAGGCCAGGGGATGGCGGGCATGAATGGCGGGGAAGCAGGCGATGCGCTGATCAAGCTGCATGTCCATCCCGACAAGGTTTTCCGCCGCGAGGGCAATGACCTTCATTGCGATCTGGCGATCAGCCTTTCCGAGGCGGTGCTTGGCGGCTCGATCGAGGTACCGACGATTGACGGCAAGGTCAGCATGAAACTGCCCGCCAATGCCAATAGCGGCACAAAACTGCGCCTGCGCGGCAAGGGGGCGGCTTATGACCGGGGCAACAAACGCGGCGATCAGTACGTGCACCTGACCGTCAAGCTGCCCGAAGATCGCGATGACGATCTGATCGATTTCGTGCGTGAATGGTCGGAAAAGCATCCCTATAAGGCACGATAAGCGTTACATATCGACGTCGTGAAAAGCCGGGATTTATGCCCGGCTTTTTTGGTTCAGGCGTCCTTTTGAATGCGCCCGACCATGATGAGGTCCTTGTCCTGTGCACTTCCGGCAAAGGCATCGAACTGGTGGCCGATCTTTTTGAACACGGCAAGACATTGTTCAAGTTCCTCGTCGGAAACATTGGCAAAAATCTGGGCGCGCACGCCCTTGATCACCGATTGTATCTGGCGAAGTGCCGGTTCGGCCTTTTCGGTCAGGTGAACGGTTTTTGCCCGCCGGTCATCGGGGACTTCACGCCGTTCGATCAATCCCTTTTCCTCCAGCCAGTCCAGGGTTCGCACCAGTGTTGGCCCCTGCACCCCGGCAATACGCGCCAGTTCCTTTTGTGTCAGGTCATGATCGGCGGTGCTGAGGCGAAACAGGATGATCCAGCGGGCTTCGGTCAGGATGAACGGCGATAAACGCCGGTCGACCTCGGCGCGCCATTGCCGGGCGAGCATGCCCAGCCAGAAGCCGAATTGTTCGCGCGACGCATTGCTATCAGGGGGATTTGTCATAGGGGAAACACCTGCGGGAGGATTTACAAGACTCAAAATTTAGATAGATAGCTATCTATCATCAAGGGAACGCTCGAAGCAATCTTGAATGGGTGTTATGCCACGCCTATCTCGCGCAAACGGCTTCGCGTTACCATATGAAATGAAAGGCTTTCCATTCAAAAATATGAATACAGGGGACGTATGGAACAATTCTGGAATCCCGACCAGCTTGTCAATTGGCTCGAACAGGCCATTGCGTGGGTGGAAACCAATATCCTGCTGGTCCCGACCCTGTTGCAGATTGCGGTTTGTCTGCTGGCCGTGATCCCTGCCCTTTTGCTGCGTGCCCCCCTGTCGCATCAGCTTGGCCGTTTGCAGAACTGGCGCGCTCTTTTGCATTATGCCGGGTTCCGGCGATTGCTGGCGGTGCTGCCCGACCTTGCCTTTCCGATCATTCTGGTTTTGCTGATCTGGTTTATTGATGCCGTCGCGATACAGGCAGGGCTTCGGCATAATATCCTGCGTCTGGTCGCGAGCCTTCTGAACGCGTGGATTTTCATTCGTTTGGGCACGGCGGTGGTCAATAACCCGGTCTGGGCGCGTAGTATCGCCATCATCGCCTGGGGGTTAGCCGCCCTTAATATCGTCGGCTGGCTTGATCCGACGATTGATCTACTCGATAGTCTGGCACTTCATATCGGGCAGTTCCGGATTTCGGTGTTTGGCATCCTCAAAGCAATGCTGTCGCTGGCGATCCTGTTGTGGGTGGCGTCCTTTGCCTCGCGCATTTTCGAACAGCGCATTCAGAAGGTCCACCGCCTGACGCCATCGGTTCAGGTGCTGATGTCAAAGCTTCTGAAACTTGTGCTGCTGTCGATTGCGGTTCTGTTTGCGCTATCGACCATCGGTGTCGATCTGACGGCACTTGCGGTGTTTGGCGGCGCGGTCGGTGTCGGTATCGGATTTGGTCTGCAACGCATTGTCGCCAACCTGATCAGTGGTGTGATCCTGCTTTTGGATCGGTCGATCAAGCCGGGCGACGTCATTGCAATTGGCGATACGTTTGGCTGGATACAGTCGCTTGGCGCGCGCTACACCGCAGTCCGCACCCGCGATGGCACCGAGTTTCTGATCCCGAACGAGGACCTGATCACCAATCAGGTCGAAAACTGGAGCCATTCAGACGTCAAACTGCGCCTGAAGGTTCCGGTCGGCATTGCCTATCGCTGTGATCCGCATTTCGCAATCAAACTGTGCAACGAGGCGGCGGCAAAATGCGAGCGTGTTCTCGAGAACCCCGGCCCCAATACATTGCTGCGCGGCTTTGGCGACAATTCGGTCGATCTTGAAATCCGTTTCTGGATCAACGATCCGCAAGGCGGGCGCGGCAATATCATCAGCGAAGTTCTGCTGAATGTCTGGGACAGCTTCAAGGAACACGATATCGAAATCCCGTTCCCGCAACGCGATTTGCATCTGCGCAGCAGCGACGGTGCGGTCAGGATCGAAATGAGCCGCGCCGACGACGAAACCGGGGATACAAACCCGGACAGCCGGGCTTAACTGTCGGGATTAATCGACAATCTGCGTCATGTCCTTTGGGCCAATCTCGCCAGACGATTCCTGTTCGCGGTTTGGTTCAACCGTTTCGGGCACTTTGTCGTCGGGTTTTGGCAGATCAAGAAGCGCACCGACTTCGACATCCAGAACCGATTGCCGGGTCTTTTCCAGTTCGACCAGACGTTCGCGCATGGCCACCGGCCAGCCGCCATCGGCATTGACCAGAAGCAGGCGGTCATAATCCAGAAACAGGCCCAGCCGGGACATCAGATCGACCAAAGTGATCCGCGACAGATCGCCCGACAATATCCAGCGATGGCTTTCGGATCGTTCAATCAGCTTTTCGCGGCGAAGGGCGGCCAGTGCCCAGTTCAAATCGCGCCCGCCAAGTTTGGTTTCACTCAACATCCGGCGATAGGTCGGCGGTTTGGTTGCTTCGCGAAAGCCATGTTGCAGATATTCCAGAACCCGCAATACCGCGATGATGCGTTCCATCTGGCCCGGCACGGCACCGCGCGGATCGGGGATCAGACCGGCGGCGCGTGCCGCGCGCCATTCGGAACGCGCCGCGGCGACCTGTGCGCCCAGCAACACCACAATCCAGGTCAGATACATCCATAACAGGAAGATCGGTACGATCGCCACCGCGCCATAAATCGTCTGATAGGTCGGGAAATTGATGACGTAAAAGCCAAATCCCTTTTTAAGCGCCTCGAACAATCCGGCAGCGACCAGCCCGCCCAAAATCCCGTCAACGATCACCACCGATCTGTTCGGCATGCCGATAAACAGAAGCGAGAACGCAATCGCGGATAGCAGGAAAGGTGCCAAAAACGTCAATTGCCCGATATGTTCGCCCAGCCCGTCGGCCCCGACCATATAGCGCATGGCAAAAATATAGGATGCCACCGAAAGGCTAAGCCCCAGCAACATCGGCCCAACCGTCAGCAAGGTCCAGAAAACGACGAGTTTCGCCAAAAGTTTGCGCGGGGTGGTCACGCGAAACACATCATTCATCGCGCCTTCGATGGAACCAAGCAGCATGACTGCGGTCAAGGCCAGAACAATCGTGCCGATTGCCGTCATCTGGCCGGTGTTCTGAAGGAAACTGCCAAGATAATCGGTGACCTGTTCGCCGGTTTCGGGCAGAAAATTATTCAGGACCACGCCCATGATCTGGTCTTTCCATTGCTCGAACACCGGAAAAGCCGACAGGACCGTCAGGGCAACGGCAAGAAACGGCACCATGGCAAGAAGGGTTGTATATGACAGCCCTGCTGCACGCTGAACGGATTTGTCATGGATAAAACGCATGATGGCATAACGCCAAAATCCGGTGCGGTCGTTCAGTATTTGCCCGATTGGAACCATTAAACACTTATCCCTGCGCAATTTCCGGTTATAGTGCAATTGATCAACAGGATAGCGCGCCGGCACAAGATAAAACAGGCCAGATTGACCTTGGCCTCGCTTTGTGTAGGATGCGCCCAATGTCAAATGCCTCCTGTGTGGGTCACAGCTTTGTTCCGCGCTGCATGCCCGCCAGAGAGAGATCGTGGGAACGAGAGGGAAAATGAGCTTTTCCGCAGAGAATATTTCCGGCCTGATGGCTGGCAAGCGTGGCCTAATCATGGGCGTCGCCAACGATAAATCCATCGCTTGGGGTATTGCGCGCACCGTGGCCGCCGCCGGTGCCGAGGTTGCCTTTACCTATCAGGGCGAAGCCCTTGAAAAGCGTGTCCGACCGTTGGCCGAGTCTGTTGGCAGCGACATCGTCCTGCCCTGCGACGTCACCGACGCCGCCAGTATGGATGCCGTGTTTGAAACCCTGAAAGAAAAATGGGGCAAGCTGGACTTCGTCGTGCATGCCATTGGTTTTTCCGACAAGAACGAATTGCGCGGGCGCTATGTCGATACGTCGCCGGAAAACTTTGCGATGTCGATGAACATCTCGGTCTATTCCTTTACCGCGATTGCACAGCGCGCGGAAAAGCTGATGACCGATGGCGGATCGCTTCTGACCCTGTCCTATTACGGGGCGGAAAAGGTCATGCCGCATTACAATGTGATGGGCGTTGCCAAGGCAGCACTGGAAGCCAGCGTGAAATATCTTGCCAATGACCTTGGTCCGGATCGCATCCGTGTGAATGCCATTTCGGCAGGCCCGATGAAGACCCTTGCCGCGTCGGGGATTGGCGATTTCCGCTATATCCTGAAATGGAATGAATATAATTCGCCGATGCGCCGCAACGTTACCCTCGATGATGTTGGCGGGTCGGGTCTGTATTTCCTGTCGGACCTGTCGACCGGTGTTACCGGCGAAACCCATCATGTCGATTGCGGTTATCACACCGTTGGCATGAAGCAGGCAGACGCACCTGACATCAATGTTCAGAAAGCCTGATCTGAACATGATATGATCTTGCGGGCTGCCTTGCTGGCAGCCCGTTTTGTCTTCAAACACCTGAATTCTGGATATCGGAAATGGCTGGCAACAGTTTTGGCTCCCTGTTTCGCTT
>CAMPHD010000184.1 GCA_946885765.1 uncultured Thalassospira sp. | reverse complement strand
TCTTCTCGATCTAGGTGCCGAACGGCCCGTTGACGTCGCGTTTGCAGCATATCAACGTCGGCGACAAGATTCTCGTCGGGCGCAAGCCGACCGGAACCCTGATCCATGACAACCTGCTGCCGGGTAAAAACCTCTGGCTGCTGTCGACCGGTACGGGGCTGGCTCCGTTTATGAGCGTCATTCGCGATTACGAAACCTACGAGCGCTATGACAAGGTCATTCTTGTTCATGGCTGCCGCGAAGTTCGTGAACTGGCCTATCAGGAATTCATCCACAGCGAACTGCCCAACAACGAGTTCTTTGGCGAGGATGTCCAGAGCAAACTTCTGTATTATCCTACCGTCACTCGCGAAGAGTTCAAAAACCAGGGCCGCATCACCGAGCTGATGAAGTCCGGTAAGCTTTACGAAGACCTTGGGCTTGAAAAGCCGACCCTTGAAAATGACCGTTTCATGTTATGCGGCAACCCGGAAATGATTGCCGAAACCCGTCAGATGCTGGTCGAGTGGGGCGGCAAGGAAGGCAATATGAACGAGCCGGGCCACTTTGTGATCGAAAAGGCGTTCGTCGAGAAATAATTCGAAGAAGCCGGAATTTGAAAAGGGCGCGGCCGAATGGCTGTGCCCTTTTGTTTATGTCCGGATTATCGTTAAAACAGGCGCCCGCCATTGGGTACATTCCGTTCTGGTGCGATCAGAACAATGCCCTTGTCATCCTCACCATCGGGAAAGCCAAGGCAGAGGAATTCGGACATGAAGGGACCGACTTGTTTTTTCGGGAAGTTGACCACCCCGGCGACCTGACGGCCGATCAGGCTTTCAGGCGTGTAATATTTGGTGATCTGGGCTGATGTTTTGCGGGTGCCGATTTCGGGGCCGAAATCCACCCAGAGCTTCAGGGCCGGGCGGCGGGCTTCGGGAAATTCCTGCGCGTCGACAACCGTGCCGATGCGGATATCCACTTTCAGGAAATCGTCAAAACTGATCTCGCTCATAAATCTGTCTCCGTTGAATTTGAGCCAGATTAGCGGGATCGCAGTCGGCAGGTAAGGGCTTATAACCGGCAATGGCCAAATCAGGAGTTTGGGCAAAAGCGCAAAGAAAAATGGCAGGACCAGAAGGTCCTGCCATCAAGTCGATAACGGGAAGTTATCAGCCTAATTACTTCGCAGCCGCGTTCTTTTCGATCGCAACTTTGAGTTCGTCCAGGGATTCGGTGAAGCGACCCTGCAGAAGGGCAAGGGCTTCTTCCTGGGATTTGGTCACCAGACCCGAAAGTTCTTTGGCATTGGCCAGAGCTTCTTCATAAGCGGCTTTGGCGGCTTCGGTCTGCTTTGCAGCAGTGGCCATCGGGTTGTCAGCAGGAGTAGCAGCGAAATCTTTGCCCTGGGTCTGAGCTTTATCCAGCAGCGTTTTGAAGATTTCGCTCTGACGCTGAGCAACAGCCTGGAAACCGTCAAAGGCGATTTTGTTGGCTTTGGTCAGGGCTTCAACGTTTTTACGCTGAAAGGCCATCATCTCGTTCACGTCAACACCCGGCATTTTGAAATCCGTGGTGAATTTGGTGAAGTCGAGATCAAAGAACGGGTTGGTTGCTTTTTTAGCGGCGGTCATGGTTTGCACTCCATCAACAATTTGCAACAGGTGTGGAATGAGGCGCTATTGTGCGCCGCACAAATTCAACTGCAATATGAAGGAATGAACCTCTTTCGTCAAGGTTTATTTTGCACTGCACAAAAACTTCATGGTTTGGTTTTTGTTGCGCTTGATAACCTTGGGTTATGTTTTGTGATCCCTGTTCTAAATCAAACATTTAGGGATTTACACCGTCATTTTCAGCCGCCGGGGATGTCTTCGTCGGCCGATCATTGCTGCAATATTTTTGTGCAAACCGGTCACATTTTTTCTGAATTTTTCCGCAGACGCTGTTGAGTCGGGAAATGCCACTACCGATCCGTTTGTCCCATTCGCTGCCACGTGACAGTGCCCGGTCAAGGGCAGCCATGGTCGGACCGAAATCGGCGGTTTCATCATCAAGCCACTGTTTGAAGCACCGGGCATAAATCGTTCCCATCCCGGCGACGCGCAAACTGCCATGCAGACCACCGGTGGTAAAGCCGCTGGCGTCCAGCATCCAGCGCATCGACCCGAAATGGGTTTTGATCGCGCGCAGGCTGTCGGCAGGGCCAAGGTCGCCGCCACTGGCGATGATCGACCGAAGTGCGGGGCGATAGGGTTCCAGCGCGTCAAACCGTGCCATCATCACCGAGATCAGCCGGTCATGGCCGGGTTCGTTGAAATCGGCGGGATCAAGATCGGCAAGGACAATCCGGTCAATCTTGCGCACGAGCTGGCGCAGGATATCGGCCTTGCTTTTGAAATGATCAAAGGCAACGCCGATCTCGACCTCTGCCGATTGCGCGATATCGATCATGGTGACGTCATGCCAGCGTCCCGATGCTGCCAGATCCATGGCAGCATCGGTCAGTTTGGTTTGCGCATCTTTTTTGGCAGGCATGATCGTCTCCTTTATCGCAATTGTGAATGGCGGTTTAACCTGCCAGTTCGACAGAACGTTTCCGGGCGGCCTCGACCGCGCGGGTCATAAGTTCCGGCAGGCCGTTCTGCGCATCCATTAACACCGACAGGGCAGCAGCAGTGGTGCCGCCTGGGCTGGTGACATTTTCGCGCAGGGTTGCCGCGGTTTCCTCGCTGGCATCAAGCAGAAAGCCAGCACCGACAACGGTCTGGCGTGCGAGTATCATCGCCTGATCAGCCGGAAGACCGGCAGCCTCACCCGCCTGCGCCATGGCTTCGACCAGATGGAAGATATAGGCAGGCCCGCTGCCCGAAAGGGCGGTGACCGCATCCATCAGGCTTTCATCACTTACCCACGATACCATGCCGACGGTGGCCAGAAGCGTTTCACACATGTCGCGTTGCGCCAGACTGACATTATCGGTCGGGCACATCACGGTCATGCCGCGCGATACGGCGGCAGGGGTGTTGGGCATGGCGCGAACGATGCGCGCGGTGTCGCCAACATGATCGGCAAAGAAGCTGATGGTTTTGCCCGCCGCAACCGACAGGAAAACCGTTTCGGCCCGTACCAGCGGCTTGTACCCGTCGATCACGTCGGGCAGAACCTGTGGCTTGACGGCAAACAGAACAACCTGCGGGATGAAGTCCTGCGGCATTTCGGCGACATCGGTGATGCCGTGAATGCCATAGCGGGTTGACAGCTTGTCGGCTGCTTCGGCCTGCTCGACGATATAAACATTGTCGGGTTTAAGTCCCTTGGCCAGCCAACCCTCAAGCATGGCACTACCCATCTTGCCGCAACCGACCAGCAATAGACGCGTATTCATAAAATCTGCTCCGCTTTTTCCATCCCTGACTGCCGACTATGTGTGGATCAGCAATCGCAATGCAATGCCGTAGCGATGTTCTGAAGGTGGGTCAAGTCGGTCACAGGGGCAAGGGGAGGGGTGAAATTCACAGCAGATTGCCGTCAAATATCGCGATGCGGGGTGTTTTTCTGAGAGGATCGACCGGCACGGGATTTTGTGTCGTGCGGGGTGTTGTTCAGGACCGCCTGCCGGGATTTATATGGCGATGACCGTTCACCGCTATTGGCAAAATTTTTTACGCGCCGACAAACAAAAGGGTCGGCACATCGGCCAACCCTTTTTGAAGTGCGTCTGGCGGTAAAGCCGCCTATGCCTGACCGACAGGTTCCAGCATGGAATGGGTCAATGCCTCGTCCGGGGTTTTGCCCTGACCCAGAACAAAATTGAAGGCCGGGAAAAAACGTTCGCATTCGGAAATGGCGATATCGATCAGTTCTTCGAACTGTTCGACCATCGGCGGCACGTCGCCGCCAAACAAAAGCGTATGGCGAAACAGCGGCATGTTTTCATCAAGCCACAATCCGAAATGGCCAAGCCAAAGCTGTTCATTGCACTTTGCCAGCAATTCATAAATGCGCGGGCGCAGTGGCTCGGGCACGAACAGGTCATAGCAGCAGGCAATGTGAAGCGCTTCGGCATCTTCGCGCCAGGTGAAATAGACCAGATACGTGCACCAATGCGCCGGGATTTCGACAACGACTTCATCTTCGCTGCGACGTTCCACGTGCCAGTCATTGGTGCGGGCGATATCTTCGACAAGCAGCAACGGATTTTCGTCGCCAAGGTCGCCGATATCTTCCAGGTGGTCGTTCATATAAATTTGCCAGTCTCTGCATATGCGAAAGGGCGCGCACTATATGCCGGTGCCCGCCGCGTTTCAACCGCCCCGCGACGCAGGACAGAAATGAATTTCATGTGATCGGCAATCCGCTGTCCCCGGTCGACCTTTCCGCGACCCTGTGTGAACGGCGTTCCTTGCCTGTATGTGGGGATGATTTCCCGGTTATGCGTCTTTTTTTGCAGCCGGTTTGCTGCTGGCGCGTTTGGCGGCAGGTTTATTTGCCTTGGCTAGGCGTTCTTCAAGTTCGGCAATTTTGGCTTCGAGGCCATCAATACGTTCGGCAGCACGGATCGCGACATCATGCACGACGTCAAATTCTTCGCGTGTAACCATGTCCATCCCGGCCAGAATTTTTTCAAACTGCTGACGGACAAGCGCATCGATCTCGCCCTTCATGCCGGTCATGGTGCCCAATGCGGAATTGGTGACACGGGTCAGGTCGTCAAGAATACGGTTATTGATCTGCATCTTTGTCTCCGTCTTTCGGGCAATATCGGCGGTTACGGCATATCCGCAAAACATGCGCATAATATGGGTGTTAGGGTTATCAAGGCAAGTTGATCGTCGATCTGCCGGATATAGAGGAAAAACAAACAGCTTTTCTTGCTCCAGATCAGGGCGGGGCCTATAAAGTTGTCAGTTTTTACAATCGACTGCCCAAAAGGCTGCACAAGACAAAGTGCTGCGAGGAGAATGCAATGCTGATCGTAACCGGAGGAGCCGGATTTATCGGGTCCAATATCGTGGCTGCGCTTGAAGAACGCGGCGAAACTGACATTGTGGTTGTTGATCGCCTGCGTGACGGGATCAAATGGAAAAATATCGCCAAGCGGAACCTTCGCGATATCGTGCATCCCGACGATCTTCCGGCCTTTCTTGAGGCGCATGGCAGTGACATTGATGCGATTTTCCATATGGGCGCGATTTCGGCCACGACCGAACGTGATGCCGACAAGATCGTGCAGAACAATTACAGGCTGACGACGTGGCTTTGGGAATGGTGCGCACGGCATTCATCGCGTTTGATCTATGCCTCGTCGGCGGCGACCTATGGCGATGGCAAGCAGGGCTTTGACGACAGTTTCGATCAGGGTGAACTGGCAAAACTGGCACCGCTGAATGCTTATGGCTGGTCCAAACATGCGACCGACCGCCGGTTCCGAACCATCCTTGATCAGAACGGTTTTCGTCCGAAACAGTGGGCTGGGCTTAAATTCTTTAACGTCTATGGGCCGAACGAATATCACAAGGGTGGCATGCGGTCGGTCGTATCGCAGATGTTTGACAAGCTCTCGGCTGGTGAAACCGCAACGCTTTTCAAATCGCATCATCCCGATTACGAGGATGGCGGACAGCTTCGCGATTTTGTCTGGGTCGGGGATGTGGTCGACATCATCATGTGGCTTTATGACAATCCGCAGGTCAGCGATCTGTTTAACGTTGGTACCGGCAAGGCGCGCAGTTTCAAGGATCTCGCCCTTTCGGTGTTTCGCGCGATTGGCAAGGAACCCGATATTCAGTACGTGCCAACACCTGAAAGCATCCGCGACAAATACCAGTATTTCACCGAGGCCAATATGGCCAAGCTGCGCGCGTGTGGATACGGTGCGAACATGACCCCGCTTGAAGAAGGGGTGCGTCAGTATATTCAGGATTACCTCGCGACCGAGGACCCGTTCCGTTAAGCCGATGCAGGTCGGGGATGGCTTGCCATGTTCCTGCCCTGATCGTTTGCGACCAGTCGGTAAATCAACAGATATACGTCACGGAGTTTCCCCTGATGCTAAGCCTTGCCTTTCCGGCGATTGCCCCGATCGCGATCTATATCGGTCCGATTGCAATCCGCTGGTATGCCCTTGCCTATATTGCCGGGTTGCTGCTTGGCTGGCGTTACGTCGTCTATTACTGCACCAAGACGCCCAATATCATGAGCAAACGCGACATTGACGATTTGCTGTTCTGGGCGACGCTTGGCGTCATCCTTGGCGGGCGGTTGGGATATATCCTGTTTTACAATCTGGAATATTACATGGCGAACCCGGCCAATATCCTGAAGGTATGGCAGGGCGGTATGGCGTTCCATGGCGGGTTCATGGGCGTGATCGTGGCGATCATCCTGTTTGCGCGCAAACGCGGGATTTCCATTCTGGCGGTGCTGGATGCCGCGGCGGTGGCGACCCCGATCGGGCTGTTTTTCGGGCGGATTGCCAATTTCATCAATGGCGAGCTGTTTGGCCGGGTTACGGACGCGCCGATTGGCATGGTCTTCCCGCATGGCGGGCCGGAACCGCGCCACCCGAGCCAGCTTTACGAAGCAGCACTTGAAGGTCTGATCCTGTTTATCGTGCTGTTGATCCTGTCGCGCAGTGCCTATGTTCGCCATCGTCCGGGGATTCTTGGCGGGACGTTTGTTGCCGGTTATGGCATTTCGCGCATCATCGTCGAGTTTTTCCGTCAGCCAGATGCACAGCTTGGTTTCCTGACATTCGGAG
>CAMPHD010000183.1 GCA_946885765.1 uncultured Thalassospira sp. | reverse complement strand
CTTATATCAGATAGAAAAGAACAAATCAAGAACTTTTTGATAGGTCCGACGATTTTTTTCGCTTACCCGACCAGAACTTCCTTGCCACTCGCAAGCGATTCAAGCGCCGCATCGGCCAGAATCAACGCTTTCAGGCCATCTGCACCACTTGGATAATTACTGGTTTTACCCGCCACCACATCACAGAAAGTCGTCAGTTCGATGCGATAGGCATCGGCATAACGCGACATGAAGAAATCCATCAATGGTTCGGCTTTATAGCCCGCACCGTTCGCGACCGTCACCGATGTGGTGCGATGGTTTCCGGCCTCGACAAGCCCCTTTGAGCCATGCACTTCGATGCGCTGGTCATAGCCATATGTCGCACGGCGCGAATTGGTAATCACCGCCATCCGGCCACTTTTGGTCCGAAGGGTTGCCGCCGCACTATCGACATCACCGGTCGCCTTGATCGCCGGATCGGTCAGGACCGCACCGGTGGCATAGACCGATACAATCTCCTCACCCAGAAGGAAGCGCGCCATGTCAAGGTCATGGATCATCATATCGCGGAAAAGCCCGCCCGACCGTTTGATATAATCAACCGGCGGCGCGGACGGATCACGCGATGTGATCTGCACCATTTCAACATCACCAATCGCACCGTGGTCAATTTCGGCCCGAAGGCGCGCAAAACTGGGGTCAAAACGGCGGTTGAAGCCCACCATCAGGACCACACCGGTTTCTTCAACCACCTTCAGGCAATCGCGCACCCGCCCGGCATCCAGGTCAACCGGCTTTTCACAGAAAATCGCCTTGCCCGCCCGTGCGGCCAGTTCGATCTGATCGGCATGAAGGTCGGTTGGGGTCGCAATGATAACGGCGTGAATATTGCCATCCGCCATGATTTCCTCGACCGTTGCACGGGTCGCCCCGGTCAGGGCAATGGCGTTTTCCGCCGCGGCATCCACCGGGTCGAAAACCTTGGCGATTTTGGCATTTGGCAGGGCCTGAACGGCTTTGGCGTGGGTGATGCCGATACGGCCAGCACCAAGAAGTCCGATATTAAGCATGTTTGACATCCTGAAAGGACAAATGTTGCGAAAACGGGAATACGGAAAACGGGTTATTTGCTGTCGCGCTGGAAAATCCAGTCATGATCGGGATGGTTCTGGAACCGCCATTTGCGCATCGGTCCGGCCATGACATTCAGATAATACATCTCATAGCCATAAGGACTGCCGCACGGGTGATGCCCCTTGGGCACCAGCACCACGTCGCCATCCGAAACCGCCATGGTTTCGTCAAGCTCCCCATCCTCGGTAAACACCCGCTGGAAACCAAATCCCTGCTTGGGGTTAAGCCGGTGATAATAGGTTTCCTCAAGGTATGTCATGTCGGGATAATTATCCTCGTCATGGCGATGCGGCGGATAACTTGACCAATGGCCCGACGGGGTGAAAACCTCGGTCACAAGCAGACTATCGGCAATATCCTTTTCCTCCATCGCGATCGGGTGGATGTACCGGGTATTGGCCCCCTTGCCGCGTTCGACCAGCTCGATATCGCTGATCACGCGGGCCGGGTAATTGCCCTTGCCCGGTGCGGTGCAGACCGCCAGAACGCAATCGGTTGTGGCCTTCGCATTCCAGTTGGCATCGTTGGGCGCATAAACACAGGCTGGCGGGATACGTTCAAACACGCTCATGCGTTTGCCCAGTTCCCCGAAATTCTGATCGCCCACCGCGATTTCGGCCTTGCCTTCGACAAGGACCAAAATCACTTCGCGGTCGCCCGTCGCCTCGGCTGCCGTTTCACCGGCTTTCAGGTGATAAAGCCCGAACCCGACATAGCCCCAATTGGCACTTTGGGCGGTAATGTCATGGACCTTTCCACGGGTCCTCGACGGTTTTCTCAGCAGATCGGCCATCAGGCTTCTCCCTTATCCAGTCCGGTTTTCTGCGCCATCGCACGAAGCGCCTTAAGCCCCATCGACTGATATTTGAACGGGTTGCGCACAACCGGGTCCTGTTCGGCCTCAATCACCAGCCAGCCGGAATAATCATGCTCGGCCGCGATTTTCAGAACCGGTTCAAAATCAACAATGCCTTCCTCGTCACCGGGCACGGTAAACACGCCGCGGCGCACCCCTTCAAGGAAGCTCAGATGCTGATTGCGCACCTGCTCGGCAATTTTCGGACGCACGTTTTTGCAATGGATATGGGCGACCCGATCCATATAACGGCTTGCCAGTTCTTCGGGATTTGCCCCGCCAAACCATGCATGCCCTGTATCCAGCAACAGATGCGTTTTCGGGCCGGTATGGGCCATGAATTGATGAATTTCATCGGCCGTTTCAACAATCGTGCCCATGTGGTGGTGATACACCAATGTGACACCCTGATCGGCGCAATAGGCGGCAATCGCCTCGACGTCCGCGCCAAATTTCGCCCATTTGTCCGCTGGCAAAACCGGGCTATCGATCAGGGCCGCATTGTCATTGCCGTGGATCGCATTGCTGGTTTCGCACACGATGCAAACCTTGCATCCCATGGCTTTCAGCAAATCCAGATGCGGCTGGATCGCCTTTTTCTCGTCCTCGACCGAATGGGTCAGAAGATTAAGCGAATGCCAGCCCGAAACGAATTTAAGCCCGTTGGGATCAAGCTTGGCCTTCAGTGCCGCCGGTTCGGTCGGCATCTTGTGGCCTTTTTCAATCCCGTCAAAACCGATTTCACCTGCTTCGGACAAACAGGTTTCAAGGCTGATTTCAGCACCCAGCGTCTGATCATCGTCATTGGACCAGGCAATCGGGTTGGTACCGTAAAGGATCATTTTCTTAATCTCCGGGGCGCTGTTGTTTAAGCGCAGCTTCGTAATTTTTGCGTGCCTCGTTCACCGTTGGCCGCACCGAAACTTCGGGCACGGCAACATCCCACCAATGACCACCTTCATCGGTGCTTGGCAGGGGATCGGTATCAATGACAATGGCATAGGAACGGTCTGCCTTGCGGGCACGTTCCATCGCCGCTTCCAGTTCGCTGATCGACGATACCTTTTCGGCAATCGCCCCCATCGACCCGGCATGTGCGGTGAAATCAATCGCGGACGGTACCACATGGCGTGCGGTATCCAGAAGGTTGTTGAAACTCTCCCCGCCGGTTGCCATCTGCAGCCGGTTGATACAGCCAAAGCCACGGTTATCAAGGATCACGGTGATGATCTTGTGGCCCAGCATCACACTGGTCGCCAGTTCGGAATTCATCATCATATATGACCCGTCACCGACCATCACGACGACCTCGCGGTCGGGCTGTGCCATCTTGACACCAAGCCCACCGGCAATTTCATATCCCATGCAGGAAAAGCCGTATTCAACGTGATAACCGTTGGGTTTTACTGCCTTCCAAAGCTTGTGCAACTCGCCGGGCAGACCACCCGCCGCACAAACCACAATCGCATCGTCATCAACACTGCGCTGAACCGCACCAATCACCTGTGCATCGGTCGGAAGGGCATTGCCCGTCGGCGTTGCCGTAACCTTGTCCACCGCCGCGATCCAGTCGGATTTAAGCCCGGCATCAATCGCCGGTGCCCGGTAATCGCCAAGCATCCCGCCGATCTCGGCCAAGGTCACCTTGGCATCCCCCGTCACCGCAATCGCATTGTGTTTGGCCGCGTCATAGGATGCGACATTGATCGACAGGATGCGACGGTCCGGGTGCTTGAAAAGGGCCCAGCTTCCGGTGGAAAAATCCTGCAACCGTGTGCCAACCGCAATGATCAGGTCGGATTTTTCGGCAATCGCGTTGGCACTACTGGCCCCCGTGACGCCAATGGAACCAAGGTTAAGATCATCATCCCACGGCATGGATGATTTGCCCGCCTGCGTTTCCCCGACCGGAATATTGTGACGATGGGCGAACTCGGCCAGGGCATCACACGCCCCTGCATAATGCACCCCGCCACCGGCAATGATCACCGGCTGTTTGGCCGCCCTGATCGCCGCCACCGCCGCGTCAAGCTGATCCAGATCGGCGCGCGGGCGCCGGGTTTTCCAGACTTTGGTGTCAAAGAAACTTTCGGGCCAGTCAAATGCCTCTGCCTGCACGTCCTGACAGAATGCCAATGTCACCGGGCCGCAATCGGCCGGATCGGTCAGGGTCGCCATGGCGCGTGGCAGGGCGGTCAAAAGCTGCTCGGCGCGCATGATGCGATCAAAATAACGGCTGACCGGTTTGAAACAATCATTGACCGAAATCGTGCCATCACCGAAATCTTCGACCTGCTGCAAAACCGGATCAGGGGCGCGGTTGGCAAATACATCACCGGGGATAAACAGAACCGGCAGGCGGTTGACATGCGCAAGGGCCGCCGCCGTCACCATATTGGTCGCCCCCGGCCCGATCGATGTCGTGACCGCCATGGCGCGCTTGCGGTTTGATGCCTTGGCATAGGCAATGGCGGCATGGGCCATGCCCTGCTCGTTATGGCCGCGCCATGTCGGGAAATCATCCCCGATGCCGTGCAATGCCTCGCCAATTCCGGCAACATTGCCATGACCGAAAATGGCCCAGCACCCGCCGAAAAACGGTACACCGTCTTCGTTCTGCTGTTTGCTTAAGTACCGCACCATCGCTTGGGCGGCGGTTAGTCGAACGGTTTTCATGCCGCTCCTCCCGATTTTTTGCGCGCTGCGTCCCATGTGGTGCAAAGCACACGATATTTTTCCGCCATCTGTGTAACGGCTGTTTGATCGTCAATGTTACCCGCAAGCCAGTCGCGCGCAACCCCGGCAAAGATCGTCCGCCCGACGGCAAATCCCTTGACCATGTCATGCTTGGCGGCAACCTCGAAACTTGCCACCAGCTCGGCTTCGGGCGCTTCAAGACCCAGAACGACGATGCCCCGGCAATAAGGATCATGGCGCGAAATCATGTCACAGGCATGACGCCATGCCGCGTCCGACTTCATCGGTTCCAGCTTCCACCAATCGGGATAAACCCCGATTTCATAAAAACGCTCGATGATTTTTGCCGTCGTCTGATCATCACACGCCGCCACCTTGGACGGGATGATTTCCAACAGGAATTCAAGTCTGTTGGCCCGCGCCCCGTCTGCCAGTCGCTTGATGGTTCCTTCCTGATCGGCCTTCATCGCCGCGTCGTCATCGGGGTGATAGAAACACAGCACCTTCACCACATGCTCGACCGGCCATTCCGCAAGCTTGCTGCCAATATCCGGGCCGATTTCCAACCGTAACGGACGCGATCCCGGCAATTCAACCGGCCGCCCGATCCAAAGTCCGGTTCCCGCCGCGGCATAAAGCGCATCGCGGCCAAGCCGCGGCTCGCACAGGATGCCATTACCCGATTTATCACCCGCCACATCGCGTACAGAACGCAGGCAAAGCTCCTTGAACGGCCCGATCCGGTCGCGCGAAACACCAACCTCGTCGGCCAGATCTTCAAGCTGCAATCGGTGATCAAATGCAAACACCCGCATTTCCGGCCAGTCACCAATCCGGTTGGTCGACCAATGGATCTGCTCAAGCTCCGCATCATGACGCAGTGCCGGGGTTTTGACCCCGCGCTTAAAGAAGAACTGCAATTCTTCCCAACTGGGATAGGCTGGCGTACAGCCATGCCGCGACACCGCAAACGCGCCGCACGCATTGGCATATTTAAGAGACGTTTCCCAATCCTGATCCGTCAGCCAGCCCTTGAGCAAGCCTGACATGAAGCCATCACCAGCGCCCAGAACGTTAAACACCTCGACCGGGAAACCGGGGCCGGAAATACCGTCATCCAGACTTGCGCCAATCTTGCCGGTAAAGGCAACCGCCCCCATCGGTCCGCGTTTGCACACCAGTGCCGCATGCGACGTGACCCGCACATTCTCAAGCGCCTCAAGGGTATTTGTCGTGCCACCGGCAATGTGAAATTCTTCCTCGGTCCCGACAATCAGATCAAAAAGATGCAATGTCGATTGCAGTTCCTTGGTGACCTTGTCCGATGCAATGAACCGGTTTTCACCATCCCCATGCCCCGACAATCCCCAAAGATTGGGCCGGTAATCGATATCAAGTGCCGTCTTGGCCCCGTTTTCCCGCGCCAGTTTCAGTGCTTTCAAAACCGCGGCCCGGGTGCGCGGATGCGATAAATGCGTCCCTGTCACCGTAACGCATCGCGCATCGGCAATGAATTCGGGGTCAATATCATCCTCGCACAACGCCATATCGGCACAGTTTTCCCGATAGAAAATCAACGGAAACTGTTCCTGATCACGCACCCCTAGAAGGACAAGGGCCGTCAGGCGTTCGGGATCGGTAATCACCCCACGCACATCAACCCCTTCAGCCACAAGCTGTTCGCGGATGAAACGGCCCATATGCTCGTCCCCCACCCGCGTAATCAGGGCCGATTTCAGGCCAAGCCGCGCAGTGCCACATGCCATATTGGTGGGCGATCCACCGATATATTTGCTAAAGGATGCCATATCCTCAAGGCGGCCACCGATCTGCGCGCCATAAAGATCGACTGACGATCTTCCGATGGTAATGACATCAAGCTTTTTCATCAGATCGTCCCCCCAAGCGACCCTTCAAGCTCGGCCAGTTCCTGACCACCTGCCATCAGATCCTGCAATTCTTCGGGTTTGATTTCGCCCCGCTTTGCCGTGCCATGTGTCTGGCCACGGTTCAGCACCGTGAAACGGTCGCCCACCGCCATCGCATGGCGCACGTTATGGGTAATGAAAATCACCCCGATGCCCGATTTGCGCACACGGTCGATGGTCGCAAGGAC
>CAMPHD010000182.1 GCA_946885765.1 uncultured Thalassospira sp. | reverse complement strand
TGTTATCAAACCGGATGACTGTCCCTAATAAAGATATATCGTACTAAAATTTTAGATGTCAATGCGCGTCGATCACACGCAAAAGCAATTAAATTGCTTGAAAAAAATCACTATCAATGAAACAGAAATCAACGTGTTCGCCTTCCAATACAAAGGGATAGCGCTTACAAGTTGAAAACTACCCAAATGGGTGGGGGAAATTCACGACTTGACGCCAACGCCTCCAGCAGACAAAACAAAGGGCCGGTGCAATGCACCAGCCCTTCTTACGCACGCGCAACGGCGGGGTCGGGGGACTAAGCAGACACGTCTGCAACCGTCGCGAGCGCGCCGACAAAGCCGGTCTGTTAAATCAGACCGGCTTTGCTTTTTGCTTTATTCGGCCGGATGTTCGTGGGCGGCCTTTACATCACCGCGTTTCGAACGGCTTTTGGCAAAGGTGCCAACAATCAGGACGAAGAACAGCGGCACGAAGAAGATCGCAAGGATCGTTGCGGCAATCATACCGCCCATAACCCCCGTACCAACGGCAACACGGGCCCCCGCACCGGCACCGCTACTGATCGCCAGCGGCAGAACACCCAGCGTAAACGCCATCGAGGTCATGATGATCGGACGCAAACGCTGGCGCGCGGCCTCGATCGTGGCTTCAAGCAGCCCCATCCCCTGATCATAAAGTTCGCGGGCGAACTCGACGATCAGAATGGCGTTCTTGGCCGACAAACCAATCGTGGTCAGGATCGCGACCTGGAAGTAAACGTCATCGGGAAGCCCGCGCAGCAAGGCTGCAATCACGGCACCCAAAACGCCCAGCGGCACGACCATCATCACCGAAACCGGAATGGCCCAGCTTTCATACAGTGCCGCAAGGCACAGGAAGACCACGATCATCGACAGGGCATAAAGGGCCGGGCCCTGTTCGCCTGCTTCGCGTTCTTCATAGGAAAGCCCCTGCCATTCAAGGCCCATGCCGCCCGGAAGCTTGGCAACGATTTCTTCCATTGCCTTCATCGCATCCCCCGATGCAACACCCGGTGCCGCCTGCCCCTGAATATTGACAGACGAAAGACCGTTAAAGCGTTCCAGACGTGGTGATCCATAGGTCCACTGAGTCGTCGAGAAGGCCGACATCGGCACCATCTCGTTCTGATTGTTACGAACATACCAGTGGTCCATATCTTCAGGCATCATGCGGTACTTTGCATCTGCCTGCATATAGACACGCTTCACACGTCCCTTCTCGATGAAATCATTGACATAGCTCGACCCCCAGGCAGTTGCCAGCGTGCGGTTAATGTCAGCAATGTCGACACCGAGCGCGCTTGCCTTTTCCTGATCGATATTGATATCGAACTGTGGCATGTCATCCAGACCGTTCGGGCGAACCCCGACCAGACGTGGATCCTGTGCCGCCATGCCAAGCAACTGGTTACGTGCCGCGATCAGGGCATCATGCCCCGAACCGCCACGGTCCACCAACTGCATGTCAAAACCGTTCGCCGTACCAAGCTCGACAATCGCAGGCGGGGCAAAGGCAAAGACCATCGCTTCGCGGATCTGGGCAAAGGCACCATAAGCCCGCCCGATCACCGCCGAAACGGCCTGTCCCGGCTCGCTACGTTCCGACCAGTCTTTCAGGTTAACGAAGGCGATACCCGCATTCTGGCCACTACCGGCAAACGAGAAACCAGCCACGGTAAAGATACCGTTCACGACTTCCTTCTCGTCTTCCATGAAGTGCTTCTCAAGCTTTTTGAGAACTTCAACTGTCCGCTCCTGCGAGGCACCGGCGGGCAGCTGAACCATTGAGAACATGATCCCCTGATCCTCTTCCGGAAGGAAGGAACCCGGCAAACGCACGAACAGGAAGGCCAGACAGCCTACAAGAATGCCATACACGAACAGATAGCGCCATTTGCGGTTCACAACATGGCGGACACTGCCCTGATAGAAATTGTTGGTCTTGTCGAAACCACGGTTGAACCAGCCAAAGAAGCCGCGTTTGGCATGCGGATCACCCTTGGTCGGTTTAAGCATGGTCGCGCAAAGTGCCGGGGTCAGAACAATCGCCACAACCACCGACAGAACCATCGCCGAAACAATGGTGATCGAGAACTGGCGATAAATCGCCCCGGTCGAACCGGCAAAGAACGCCATCGGCACAAACACCGCCGACAGAACCAGCGCAATACCAACAAGTGCGCCGGTAATCTGGCTCATGGATTTGCGCGTCGCTTCACGCGGCGGCAAACCGTCTTCATGCATCACACGTTCGACGTTTTCGACCACAACGATGGCGTCATCAACCAGAAGACCGATTGCCAGCACCATACCAAACATGGTCAGCGTGTTGATCGAATAGCCAAACGCCGCAAGAACCCCAAACGTCCCAAGCAAAACCACCGGCACCGCAATCGTCGGGATCAGTGTCGCGCGCCAGTTCTGCAGGAACACGAACATCACGACAAAGACAAGCACGATGGCTTCGAACAGGGTATGAACCACTTCCTCGATCGATACTTTGACGAACGGGGTTGTGTCATAGGGATAAACAATTTCCATCCCCTGCGGGAAGAAAGGTTTGAGTTCCTCAATACGGGATTTGACCGCTTCGGCGGTATCAAGGGCATTGGCCCCGGTTGCAAGGTTGATACCGATACCGGTTGCCGCCTGCGCATTATAGCGCGCAATCACGTCATAGCTTTCGCCACCGATCTCGATACGGGCGATATCACCCAGACGGATTTGCGACCCGTCGGTATTCACACGCAGCAGAATATTGGCGAACTCGTCAACCGTCTGCAGCTTGCTTTGGGCGGTAATCGTCGCGTTGATCTGCTGCCCCGGCACCGAAGGCGCACCACCGATCTGACCGGCGGTAACTTCGGTGTTCTGGGCTTGAATCGCCGAACTGACATCGGAAACTGTCAGGTTATAGGAAATCAGTTTGTTCGGGTCGAGCCAGACACGCATCGCGTGCTGCGCACCAAACACCTGCACCGAACCGACACCGTTCACACGTGCTATCGGGTCTTCGATGGTCGAAACCACGAAATCCGAAAGGTCCTCAGCATTCATCGAGCCATCGGCCGACACAAAGCCCAGAACCATCAGGAACGAACCGCTCGATTTCGAAACGGTAATCCCCTGCTGCTGCACTTCTGCTGGCAGACGCGACATTGCGGCCTGCAACTTGTTCTGCACCTGAACCTGCGCGATATCTGGATCGGCTTCGGGTTCAAACGTCAGGGTGATCGATGCACTACCCGTAGCACCACTGTTCGAAGACATGTAGCGCAGATAGTCCAGCCCGTTCATTTCCTGCTCGATGACCTGCGTCACCGTGCTTTCAACGGTTTCCGCCGACGCGCCCGGATAGGTCGCATTAATCTGCACCGACGGCGGTGCAATCGACGGATATTGCTCGATCGGTAGCTGCAGAATAGACAGCCCCCCCGCCAGCATGATCACCAGGGCCACAACCCAGGCGAAGACGGGGCGATCAATAAAAAACTTTGCCATTAGAAATCGTCCTTAATCTTCAGCTTACTGGGCTGAACCTTGGGCGGCACCCTGGTCGGCATTCGCATTCTCGGCGGGCTGCGCCGTCACCGGGGCCCCCGGTGCAATACGCTGAATGCCATCGACGATCAGCTGTTCACCATCCTCGACCCCCGCGGTCACCAACCAGCTTTCACCCTGTGACTGCTCGATCTGGATATCTTTCGAAACAACCTTGCCATCACCGATCGTATAGACATAGGCCGTTCCGTCGGGGCGGCGCATCACGGCTTTCTGCGGCACAAGGAATGCCCCTTCAAGTTTGCCCTGACGCACCTGTCCGCGCACGAACATGCCCGGCAGCAACACACCATCCGGGTTCGGGAAAACCGCACGCAGGCGGACCGTTCCGGTGGTTTCGTTGACCGACACATCCGAAAACTGCAACGAACCGGTATGGGGATATTCAACACCGGTTGCGTCAATGATCAGGGAAACCTCGATCTTGCCGCCCTCGACACCCTGAATACGACCATTCTGGATCGCCTGCTTGATCTTCAGCAACCGGCCACCGGCCTGCGTTACATCAACATAGATCGGGTCAAGCTGGGTGATTGTAGTCAGTGCCTCGGTCTGATTGGCCGTAACAAGCGCACCTTCGGTCACATCGGACGAGCTAATCTGGCCCGAAATCGGAGCTGTCACGGTGGTGTATTCCACATTGATGCGCGCCAGGTCCAACTGCGCACGCGCAGCCGCAACCGATGCCTTCGCCTGGGCCTCTGCCGAAATTGCATCGTCAAAGGTCTGTTCGGAAACGGCCTGGGTTTTCACAAGACTTTCGTACCGCTTGCGGGTTTTGGTCGTCTGATCAAGGGTCGCACTCTGGCGGGCAAGTTCCGCTTGGGCGGCGTCAAGTTCCGCCATATAGACGGCCTGATCAATCATATAAAGCTGCTGACCGGCTTCAACGAGCGCGCCTTCGGTAAAGTTCCGCTCCTTGATGATACCATCGACCTGCGGACGCACCGCAGCCCGGCGAAACGCAACGGTACGGCCCGGCATTTCCTCTACCAGACCGATGGTCTGCGCCTCAAGCGTGACAGTACCAACCGGCGTTGCCTGCGGTTGCTGCTGTGCACTGGCATCTGACTGTTGCGCTTCTTTCTGCTCGTCGCAGGCAGCAACCATCAATGCAAGCGCAGCAACGCCTGCAAATTTCAAACAAGATCGCATCGACAAAATGAATTTCCTTCTCACAACCCTCTAAGCAAGGCCGCCTTGTCGGGGGGATAATAAGCAGCTTTACCATTGAATTCTTAAATACTGTACGGTACAGTACACATTGTGCAGTGCATGATCAAGTCCCAAAAACAAAGTCACGAACAAAGATCGAAAAACAATGAGCGAAACGTCAGAAACCCAAGAAAAACAGTCAACTCGCGGCTCCGCACGGCGTCGCGCGATGATGGATGCTGCATGGCAGCTTCTGCTGGAGAAAGGCTTTTCAGGCGTTACGCTAAATGATGTTATTTCCCGATCCGGTGGCTCACGCACGACACTTTACGAAGCTTTTGGCGGAAAAGACGGGTTGCTGGCTGCCGTCATGACAGAGCAATGCATGGAGTTTTCCGCGGAATTGCATATTTCGCTGGAATCCAATCTCCCTCCTCGTGACGCCCTGACGGACTTCGCCCTTAAACTTTCGACCAAGATACTAACCGAGGAGGCCGTTCGCTTCACGCAGATTCTGTTCTCCGAAGGGCAGCATTTTATACCAATGGTTGAGAAATTCCTAGAAGTCGGCCCTGAAAGCACACGAAAACGTCTGGCAAACTACCTGCAACGCCAGAACGATCTGGGCAATCTTGCCATTGATGACCCTGATCATTATGCGGAAATCTTTGACGCCATGATCGTCGGTGACTGGCAGCATCAGATCATGAAAATGGTTTCCCCGCCCAAATACAGCGAAGAACAGATCAAAAAACGCGTCTCGCGCGCTGTCGATGTATTTCTGTGTGGCGTTGCGGTTGACGACAAACGCGGCACGCTTGGTTGCGCCCCCGCCGATCAATAGACCGATCAGCAAACCGGTTTGTGAATCCTGAAATACAGGCCGGGCCGGTGGCGCCGGCCCATGTGATCGGCTTCACACCGACGCATCCTCACACCGGCTGGCAACCTCTTGCAACAATCCCTGCCCCATCTTCACCAAATTTGATGTAAAGAATGCAATCGTTCTAATCACGATCCGCTAATCATTCGAGGGGCCTTCGATCATGCCTGTACGCCGTATTATCATCGGCATTGGTGTTTCACTGATTTCCGTTTGTGCCGCTGGTACAAATGCCTTTGCGCTTGAAACGCAAAAGGCGCGCGAAATCATGGATGCCATCCTGATGCAGAACGGCATATCCGCAACCGAAACCTCGGCGGAAAGCAGCAATGGCGCGGTCAACTTCACCTATGACAATGTCCGCCTTGACCTTAGCGGTTACAGCACGGCCCGCGAACTTGCCCTTGAAGAAGTCAGGGTCACGATGAAAGAAACCGATGTCGCCAATCAGGTTGATATCGACATTGCCCTGCCCGAACGCGGTAAAATGCTGGCCGACGCCACCAGCGATCAGCGCGAACTGACCATGCGGGCCGCGCGTGGCAGCCTGCGCTGGGATTATGTCACCGGCGTTCCGGTCAATTTCACCGGGGCAGCCGATTTCCTGATCGGAGATGAACCGGTCACGCGCAAACATTGGCTGATGAACGGTCTTGTCCTGCGCTGGATGCCCGATGAAGCCCGCATTTCATGGCAGGCTGCCGAATGGACCGGCCCGAACCGGGAAAAACGTGGTTCGGTCAAATCGACCAGCTTCCTGCTTTATCCCGGCGAAAACGACGAAACCCATCTTGATTACGCCCATGACGGCCTTTGGCTGCCAAGCCTGCTGCAACCGCGCACGGTCCGCATCAAAAGCAGCAGCACCGGCCTACCCTGGTCCGAAGCCCGACCGATCCTGCAAAAGGGCTTTAACGACATGATGACCGGCTTGGCCCCGCGTGCGGCGCGGCGCCAGATTGCCAATGATCTGTGGCAAAAGGCAGCCGATAACGGCGCACCGGTCAAAATCGAAGAAATCTATGTCGAAGGCCGCGGCTTAGAAGCACTTGGCAAGGGCGAGTTTATCGCCCAGCAGGCCGCACGCTATGGCTTTGCAGGCCAGCTTGATATCGACCTGATCGGGCGCGTACGCCTGCAGGATCTGTTCGTGGCCCCCTAAAGCCCGAGCCTGC
>CAMPHD010000181.1 GCA_946885765.1 uncultured Thalassospira sp. | reverse complement strand
TGTTTTTCCTCCCGGTATTTGTTCATCCGGCGGCCCCATCCCCCCGTTTTTGGATGAATGCTGCATGGCCATATCGGTAAGAACCGGAAAACACACCATCGCAATCGCTATGCCATTCAGCCAGTTACCTTAATTTCTGAAAGTTTTTGAAGGATGATTTGATTGCTGCGGCGCACGCTCATGGACAAAATGTCCAACAATTTTTTACTGTGCAATGCAATATCGGGACAAAATGTCCAACTTTTGAAATGAATATCAGTCAGCCTCGGGCAACCATATGGCAAACACGGTCCCCCTGCCCGATTGACTTTCCACATCCATTGTTCCGCCCTGTCTATCAATCAGGGTTTTGCTGATCGAAAGCCCCAACCCGGTGCCTTCCCGGCGCTTGGTGGTATAGAACGGATCGAAAATCCGCCCCAGAATTGTCGGCGTCATCCCCGTGCCGGTATCACGTACAGTAATCTTAATGCCCGGTTTCCCTTTTCTTTCGGCATCCTCATCAATCAGCGTCAGGGTTCCGCTATCGGGCATGGCGTGCAGGGCATTGACCATCAGGTTGACCAGTACCTGCTGCAATTCCGTCCGGTTCATCAGGATAAGTCGCGTTGCGCGGCTTTCGCGCACAATTTCGATATCGGCCTTGTTCAGAAGGTGCTGCACCAACGGCAGGCAATCGTCAATCACCTCGCCGGGTGAATGGCGTTCGACAAAACCTGCATATTCTTCGGGTTTGGCAAATTGCAGAAGCTTGGTGACGATCAGATTGATGCGACTGACCTGTTCATCGATCAGGCGGAATTCGGTGTCGGCAAGCCGCACATTTTCGCCAAGCAAATCGCGCACCACATCCAGATTACCCTGAAGGACGGCCACCGGATTGTTGATTTCATGCGCTACCCCGGCGGTAATTTCGCCAATCGCAGCCAGTTTTTCCGACATGATCAATTGCTTGGTCGTGGCTTCAAGTTGCCGATTTGCTTCACGCAACTCGCTGGTGCGCGCATCGACCCGCGCATTCAGTTCCTCGTTCCAGGCCCGCAAACGTTTGTCACGTTCCTGCACCTGATCAAGCAGATCATCAAGATGTTCGGCCACCAGCGATATTTCGTCCTGCACCTGATTGATGTTGGTTCGGGCGCTGAAATCACCGCTTTCGACCCGGGCAATCGTATGGGTCATCCGTTCCAGCGGTTTGAAGATGCCACGCGCCCATCGCAGGAAGATCGGCACGCTTAACGTCGCCACAAACAGAAACGCCGCGATGATGATCAGCAGGCTTTCATATTTCGTCTGGGCAAACGGCGCTTCAAGAAAACCGACATACAGCATCCCGACCCGCTTGCCAAAACTGTCAGTAATCGGCTCGTAGGCCGAGATATACCAGTCATTGACGACAAAGGCGCTATCAAGCCAGACCTTCCCGTCCGTTAAAACATTCTGGCGGACAGCCGCGGAAACGCGGGTACCAAGGGCACGCCGCCCTTCAAACAGCCGTACATTGGTACTGATCCGCACATCATCAAGAAACAGGGTTGCCGTGCCCTGACTGCCTTCGGGAAGGCTACCTTTGCGGTAAACCAGATCATTGATCGTATCGATAAAGACAAGGTTCTGGTTCAACAATATGCCGCCAACCAGCGCACCGTCTATCCCCTCTGCCCCGATCATCGGCAGGGATACGTGGCTTGCCGAATGCACCACCATGCCGCGCGTTTCCGCATCGCGCGTGGTTGGCACCGCATTGGGTGTCGGCACCAGATCAAGCCGTGCACGCGCCGCCAGACTGGGCGAAATCGCCGCCAGATCGGCATTATCAAATATATCCACCCCCGTCAGGGACGCCCCCGAAAGGGCCGTTGAAATCACCGGCCAGTCAGCATCAAGGCGCGGGGTGGCATGCCGGGGGGCCGCGCCTGAAACAAGTCCCTGCCGATTGGCGATATACAGGAAATCAAGGCCAAGCTCCTCACGCTTTGCCATCAGCAGATCATCAATGCGCGTCCGGTCCCCCGATGCCAGAGCATCGCGAAATGTCACCGATTGGCCAAGCGCCTCGATCTGTTCGCCGGTGGTTTCAAGGATATGTGTGAAATACTGATGGGCAATCGTCAGGTCGCCATTGACCTTCGATGTCAGAAGCGCGTCAAACTTGCTGTTCCAGCGCAACATCATCACGCCTAGCAATAGCGGCAGGATGACCAGTGTCGGCAACAACGCGATTGCCAGCAACTTGAACCGGACAGACCGGGTACGTTTGGTGCGGCGGCCCGGCCACTGCATCAATCGGCCCAGCCCGCGCATTTGCGATCAATCGTCTTGCGCGATATTCCAAGGCGACGCGCGGCCTCGTTCCGGTTTCCTTCGGTCTTGTGCAACATCGCCATGATGTGACGGCGTTCCATTTCTTCAAGCGTTTCATCGTGATCGTTCTGGTCCTCTCTCCCAGATTGCGCATCACGGAACTCCGGCGGAAACCGGCCAAGGATCAGGGTCCGTTCAATCAGGTTGCGCAATTCGCGCACATTGCCCGGCCAGTCGTAACGGGTCAGTGCCGCGCGCACCGCCGGATCAATCTTAACCGGCGGCATACCCAATTGTCTGGAAAGCTTGTTCATGAACAGGGCCGCAAGCTCAAGCACATCATCGCCGCGCTCGTGCAGGGGCGGTATATGGATATGCATGACATTAATGCGATAAAACAGATCAGCGCGAAACCGCCCGGCCTCGACTTCGGCTTCAAGATCGGCATTGGTCGCAAAGATAAATCGCAAATCGACGGGGGCCTCGCGCTCCGATCCGACCGGACGAATACGGCGGCTTTCAACAGCGCGCAAAAGCTTACTTTGGGTTGCAAGCGACAGCTCGCCCACTTCATCGAGAAACAGGGTGCCGCCCTGCGCATGCATGAAAAGCCCGTCGCGTGCGGCTTGCGCGCCGGTAAAGGCACCTTTCAGATGCCCGAACAATTCGGCTTCGATCATTTCCGACGGGATAGCCGCGCAGTTGACCGGAACAAACGGCTTTTCCGCCCGATCAGACAGGGCATGCAGCGAACGTGCCGTGACTTCCTTGCCCGTCCCGCTTCCGCCTGAAATCAGGATCGATGTCGGAAGCGGTGCGACACGCGAAATCGTATCTCGAACTTCCTGAATTTGCGGGGAATAACCGATCAGCTTGTCCCGCAGCAGAAAATGGTCCGACCTGGCGCGCAATTCATGACGCAATACATAGTTTTCGCGCCGCAACCGCATACGATCCAGACAGCGGGCCACCGCGTTCAATATCTGATTGGACCGGAAAGGTTTCAGGACAAAATCAACCGCACCGGCACGAAGCGCCTTGATCGCGGTATCAAGATCGGCATAGGCCGTCATCAGGATCGCGTCGGAAAAGAAGCCGATTTCGCGTTGCTCGGTCAGCCATTCAACACCACTTTGCCCCGGCATGATGTTATCAAGGATCACGACATCGAAATGATGCTGATCAAGCAATCTACTCGCTTCTTCGCAGTCGGCGGCTTCCTCGACCCGTTTCGCGCGTGGCCCCAATGTGCGCACAAGGAAGTTGCGCATCCCCGGCTCGTCATCAACGATCAGGATAGATGCCTTTTCCAGCCACGGCCCGAATTCCGGCCCCGGTTTACTATCAGACTGTGACACGGGCGAAGGTGTCGCCAAATCCGGCGCACCCATTGCAGTCGATCTCATAAACATTCCTCCGCCGATCTCGTTCGGTCATTTTGTTTTTATTTTTTCGAAGATTAGATCAGCAGAAGATGAAAAGCAAAACTGTTGGTCGCATTCCCCAAAGTTACTTGCTCACGTAAAAAGAAACCGGGCGGAAAACCAATGTTCCCGCCCGATAAAATCTGCAACCTTTTGGCGATTACGCCATCGCCGCACGATGCCCTAGAACGCGTAACGCGCTGCCACACCAAAGGTCAAAGGTGCACCGACATCCACACCGGTGTCGCTCTGATTGGCTGTTACATAACGCTCGTTAAACAGGTTTTTTACATAACCTGTGAATGTCATGCTCCCGATCGCATATTCCGCATTTAGGTTCACAAGCGTCACGGCATCACTGCGCCGTTCACCGGTGACCTGGGAACCGCTGGTGACAAAGTTGGAAATGCTGTCATCCTGATAGATAACATTGGTCCCGATCATAAGACCGTTATCAAAGGTGTAATTGGCCCCGACGGACGCCTGATATTTCGGCGCAAACATGAATTCGTGGCCGCTATAATCAACACCATCCGATACAAAGGAATTGTATTTCGTATCACTGTAAGACGCACCGGCATGCACTGAAAGCTGCGATGTCACCAGATACTGTGCCGAAAGCTCCGCCCCGGCCATCCGGCTGTCTGCCGCATTGGCCACCTGACGATTGTCACTGGCATCACGGAACGTAACCTGCTGATCGGTCCAGTCGGTGTAATAAATATTGGCATTGGTCCGCAAACGCCGGTTCAACCAGTTACCACGCCATGCCAATTCATAAGTATCGGTAAATTCCGGGTCATAAGGCGTATGCAAGGCAAGTGCTCTAAGGTTCACCCCCCCACTGCGATAACCGCGTTGCCATGTGACACCGACAAGATGGTTTTCCGTCACATCGTAACTTAGACCCAGTTTCGGCAGCAAAACGCTGGAACTGACATTTTCGTTGGCCGAAGAATCTGTCGCCAGATTAAGCGTATCAATCGTATAATCGATCCGCGTGTGGTTTTCTTCATGGTCCCAGCGGAGCCCGGTAATCAGGGTCCAGTCATTAACGAACTCCCAGTTAGCCTCGCCAAACAGCGCATAACTGTCGATTTCAACTTTGCCCTTTTCATTCATAACAGTTGTCCCGCTTACGGCAAGCTTGTCGTCAATATCGCTGGTCGTCCGACCAAGATAGGCACCAAAGAAGCCGGTCAGCTGTTCATAATCATAACCAAGCCGGACTTCCTGACTGGCAAGGGTCTGTTCGTGATTACGCAAGGCTGCCTGTGTCGTGGTTGGGCCCCCATCGAAGTCAAGAGCTCCATTATAATCAACAAATGTCGCCGAACTGATGCTGGTCAGGGTCCATTCGTCATCCAGATACCAGTCGAGCTTACCCGTTACCGCATTCTGATCGAACTTGTGATAGGTTTCGGTATTTTCGTACACATTGAAGTAATCAGGCACACCACCATTCGCATCAACCGCATTAAGTCCGGCACGCTGATCATTATGCGAAAAAGTCAGCAACACATCGACATCATCTGACGGCAGGAACAATAGCTTCCCACGCACATTGGCCGACCGCAAAGGATTGGCATCCTCACCCAATGTCGGGTTATTGATGTATCCATCCTCGGTTTGATAATCGACGGCCAACCGTCCCGCCAACCTGTCTTCAATCAGTGCACCATTGGCAAGTGCCGATGAACCCTTTTCACCATAGCGGCCAAGATTTCCCTGAACCGCAAATTCCGGGGTAAATGTCGGGTCTTTGGTTTTCATCACCACCGCACCGGCAAGCGAGTTACGCCCCTGTGTGGTCGATTGCGCTCCGCGATAAACTTCAACCTGCTCAACATCCCAGACCGAGAGCGGATTGGCCGTAAGCAAACGGTTGCTTTGGACCGCATCGTCAACATAAACCGAAATCGCACCGTTAAGGGCGGCTGCCCCCTGTTCGTCAAACCCCTGAATCGGAACACCACGAATACCCCAGTTTTCGTTACCGGACTGAGTATAAACACCAGGCGTTCCACTCAGCACGTCCTGAAGGGTCTTCGCTCCTTCTTTGCGGATATCTTCGCTGGTGCTAACCGCAACACTCGACAGCGTTCTGTCCTGACTGCGTTGGATTTTTTCCCCTGTAACGATGACTTCTTCTAGCTGAAGAACTTCCTGCGGCACTTCCTCGTCCGCAAATGCCGGCGTGATACCCAGCGCGCTGGACGCCACCGCCAGCACCAAAGAGTTTTTACTGAAAACGTGCATTACCTTGCTTCCCATTCATAACCACTTTTTTTTCAAGCTTTGCGGTAGAGAAGTCAGAAGGTTCATACTGCCCGTTTCCCGCCTTCCTCCGCTCCCTTAAACATCTGTCGGGAACGATTAAGCACGACGAATTGCAAATGACAATAGTTATTATTCGCCAAAATAAACACGTATTTTCAGTGAATTAGTTTTCCCAAACACAGGCACATAGAATATGCAGACACATACCACCTAGACCGGCCCGATAAATCGCACCTCAACTCAGCCATGTTCAAGGTAAATGGAACGCAGATAGCTTTCCTGTGCCGCCAACGGCTGCCTGTGCAATCGTGGACATGCTTCGCATAGAACTTCCGGCTTTCCAGCAACCTGCGTATGAAGCAGATAATGCAGGCAGCAATGCTTCCTTAACGGGATGCTTGAACAAATATCCGGGACAGGCGAAGCAACAACACGCTGCAAGCTTCTAAGCTTTAACCGGCCATCGGCAACAACCGGCGTCTCCATCCATTGATGGGCCTTGGAAAAGGTTTCGGGGTCCAGCGCATCGCGCAATCTGTCAAACGCCCCGTCCCAAACCGCAATGACGTTCCCCCACAACACCTTGGTCGATACACCACCCCATGCAGAAATCGTCGCAAACAGCGGGTCCAGATGGTCGTTGAACACGCGCTCCCAATAGCCTGCCATCTGGTCGGGTGACAATGACGGAAGCCGTTCCATGACCTTCAATGCCACAGGCCGGGCGTCATCATGCAAAAGTTCGACATCCCCCTCCCAAACCCGGATTTCCAAATTTCGGGCCAATATTCCCGCCAATACCGCCGGGAACAGAACACTAAGGTAATTCATCGACCACTGGGACGCGA
>CAMPHD010000180.1 GCA_946885765.1 uncultured Thalassospira sp. | reverse complement strand
AACTTGATCTGCGCGTTAACCGCCTTCAGGGAACGGTTGAAGACGCGATCAAATCGCTTGAAGCCGATGGCATCCATAATATTGAAAAAACGCCTTATGCGCCCAATGGCCTGCGTTTGCCGCTTGGTGTCAATATGCTGGTCACGGCGGCCTACAAGGATGGCCTGATCGAAATTCAGGACGAAGCATCGCAAATTTGCGTGCGTCTTGTCGATGCCAAGCCCGGAATGCATATCCTTGATATGTGTGCGGGCGGTGGCGGTAAGACGCTTGGCATGGCATCAGACATGCGCGGCAAGGGCCGTATCCTTGCCTGCGATACCCATGGCGGTCGTCTGGATAATTCGCGCAAACGTGCCAAACGTGCCGGTGCCGGTGACTGCATCCAGCAGCGCATCATCGCCGATGAACGCGATAGCTGGCTTCGCAATAAATCCGGTTTCTTTGATCGCGTTCTGCTTGATGTTCCCTGTTCGGGGCTTGGCACTCTGCGCCGGAACCCGGCGCTGCGCTGGCGTATTGGGCAGCGCGACATTCGCACCCTGATGGCAAACCAAAGCAAGATTTTAAAGGCCGGTGCCGCAAAGGTCACAAAAGGCGGGCGTCTGATCTACGCGACCTGTTCGATCATGCCCGAAGAAAACGAACGTCTGATCGAAACCTTCATGCGTGATCGCAAGGATTTCAAACCGGTTCCGATCAGTGAAATCTGGCCTGACGCACCAAAATCGGTTCCGGTGCCCGGTGGCAGGGACAAGCCGTGGCTTCGCCTGTCGCCGAATGCGCACGGTACGGATGGCTTCTTTGTTGCGGTATTTGAACGCACAGCCAAAGGCAAGGTGAAATAATGACAATGGCGGCCATGGTCATCGCAAACAACCCGATGTCCGATGCCGCCCTTGGTCTGCTCGCAAGCTGCGAAACTCTGGCAAGAAAAATGGCCCTGTCCCGAATGGGGGCAGGGCCAAGTCTTTTCACAAGTGCATTTTACCGTGAACGCTATGTGAAGACTGGATCTTCCACAGATTGCCCGGTCGGTTTCTTATTCGACTTTGGGCGTTGCTTCACCGCCGGTGGTGCCGCCATCATCCTGAGGCATCAATTCCGTCGGGCCGCTATCTTCGCCAGCACTGCCATCAAGACCCTTCATGCCCGGAACTTCCTGATCCGTCCCTTCCGGCATGGCACCTTTGGGGGCTTCACCGGTTTCGGCCGCAGGCGCATCCGGTGCCGGGGTCATGGTATCGCTTTTTTCAGTACCGTTTTCGGTCCCGAACATCGACGCCGGGTTATTGCTCTCGGACTGGGTCATCGCAATGGCCGTTGCCGCTCCAGCGACCAGAAGAAGGCCAGCGACGGCAAGCGCGATTTTACTGCCTTTGTTCTGTGTCATTTGTCTGTGTCCCTTTGCATGGTCAAACTTGATTTGCTCATGATTTCTAATTCTGTCGGACGCGGTTATCTCCGTGCTCCGTTGGAAACCAAGTTACAGACGCATTGCGCAGGAAAAAGGGACCAATTGTGCTCTTTTCGGGGGCGTTCCGGCAGGAAAAGGCCGCAATTGTCCCCAAATGCCGGAATTCGGCATCAGAATTTCATGAATGCATCCCAAGGTAACCGTTTGCGCCGGGTTGCCGAGACGGATGGTTTGGCGTATGTACGGCGCAACCCCATACTCGACGGAGATACGGCCCGATGACAGATCGCGTGCTGATTATTGATTTTGGATCGCAGGTCACCCAGCTGATTGCACGCCGCGTGCGCGAAAGCGGTGTCTATAGCGAAATTCACCCCTTCAACAATGTCTCGGATGCTTTCCTTGACGAATACGCGCCCAAGGCCGTGATCCTGTCTGGTGGCCCGGCATCGGTCCATTGGGACAAGGCACCCTCGGCCCCGGCAAAGGTTTTTGAACTTGGCGTGCCGGTGCTTTGCATCTGCTATGGTCAGCAGACCATGGTCAACCAGCTTGGCGGCAAGGTCGCAACGTCCGATCACCGCGAATTCGGTCGTGCCTTTGTCGATGTGATCGAAGACTGCGCGCTGTTCACCGGCATCTGGGCCGAAGGTGCACGCGAACAGGTCTGGATGAGCCACGGCGACCGCGTCGATGCCCTTCCTGACGGGTTCCGCGTTGTTGGCAAATCCGAAGGCGCACCGTTTGCCGCCATCGCCAATGACGACAAGAAATTCTATGCCGTGCAGTTCCACCCTGAAGTGGTCCACACCCCGCATGGCGCGCAGCTGCTTAAGAACTTCACGCATGGTGTTGCCGGTTGCTCTGGCGACTGGACGATGAACGCCTATAAAGACGACGCCATTGCCAAAATTCGCAAACAGGTCGGTGATGGCAAGGTCATTTGTGGTCTTTCGGGTGGTGTTGACAGCTCGGTCACTGCGGTCCTGATCCATGAAGCAATTGGCGATCAGCTGACCTGTGTGTTCGTTGATCATGGTTTCATGCGCTCGGGCGAGGCCGATCAGGTCGTCAACCTGTTCCGTGACCATTACAACATTCCGCTGGTCCATGTTGATGCGTCCGAAACCTTCATTGGTGCGATCGAAGGCGAAATCGATCCGGAAACCAAACGCAAAACCATTGGCCGACTGTTCATCGAAGTGTTCGAGGAAGAGGCCAAGAAAATCGGCGGTGCCGACTTCCTGGCACAGGGGACCCTTTACCCGGACGTCATCGAAAGCGTGTCTTTCACCGGCGGCCCGTCGGTCACTATCAAGTCACACCATAATGTTGGCGGCCTTCCGGAACGCATGAACATGCAACTGGTCGAACCGCTGCGCGAATTGTTCAAGGACGAAGTCCGCGACCTTGGCCGTGAACTGGGTCTGCCCGACAGCTTTGTTGGTCGTCATCCGTTCCCCGGGCCGGGCCTCGCCATCCGCATCCCCGGCCAGCCGATCACGCGTGAAAAGCTCGATATCCTGCGCAAGGCCGATGCGATCTATCTCGAAGAAATCCGCAATGCCGGTCTCTATGACGCCATCTGGCAGGCCTTCGCGGTGCTGCTGCCGGTCCGTACTGTTGGCGTGATGGGCGATGGTCGTACCTATGACTATGCCTGTGCGCTGCGCGCTGTCACCTCGACCGACGGCATGACCGCCGACTTCTTCGCCTTCCCGCCGGAACTCCTTGGCCGCATCGCCAACCGGATCATCAACGAGGTCAACGGCATCAACCGTGTCACCTACGACTACACCTCGAAACCACCGGGAACGATTGAGTGGGAATAAGCTTTCCGGTTATCGGAAACAACAAACGGCGCGTCCATTGGGCGCGCCGTTTTGTTTGGGGCTGTTCTAATAACCCGGCCCATCCGACCCGCAATCCCCCGTCGAATTGCACGCATTCGATAAAACCTGCTGAACGCTGCGCTGCCAGTTAAAGGTCAGGCAGGAAGATAGCGACAGGGTCGCGACTATTGTGGCGATAAGGGCAAGGTGGCGCATGGTGGCCCCCGTTTCCTTCGGATGGTTCAAGTCAGTATCAGACGACGACATTGTACCAGAACCTAGTCGCAATGTCGTCGGCACAGGGTTTTAGGGGCGAAGCCTGTAATCAGATCTTTTTGACAAATTCAGATTTAAGCTTCATCGGGCCAAATCCGTCGATCTTGCAATCGATATTGTGGTCGCCTTCGACAAGGCGGATATTCTTGACCTTGGTGCCGACCTTAAGAGGTTGTGACGTACCCTTGACCTTCAGATCCTTGATGATCGAAACCGTATCGCCATCGGCAAGGATATTGCCATTGGCATCCTTGTATTCGGTTTCGTCTCCGCCTGTTGCGGTTTGCTGCGACCATTCATGGGCGCATTCCGGGCAAATCAGCAATTCGCCATCTTCGTAGGTATAGGGCGACTGGCATTTCGGGCAGGGGGGCAGCGTGTTCACGGCAAATCCTTGGGTAAAAGCTTGATAAAGACCCACCCGTTCCGGTTTGGCCGCCTATCTCGTAACGCCCGAATTCCCGATTGTCGAGAGGTTGCGCCGATATTAGGTCCCAAATAATTGCGCGGCAAAGATCAGCATCGCAAACAGGCTGACAAAATAGGAAATTGATCGCACGCCATTGATCCTTGGAAGGCGTGTGATCCCGGCAAAATAGAACCCGGCATGAGCAAGGCGGGCGATGGTAAAGACAACCGCACAGGTCGTGGTGACTGTGTTTGAGATACCGATGGCGTGCGCGACCAGAACGATGATCGCAAACGGCACCAGATTTTCCAGATGGTTCTGATGGGCCCGCAGGCCGCGCGCGGCCAAGCCCTGCCGTTCGGGCAGATTATCACGATTGCCCATCAGGCGTTTGCCGCCAACCTGCCTGCCATAGGACCAGTTGTAAACCCACGGGAACGCAAGGCAGAAAAGAGCATTGAGGACGAGAAGGGCGAGTTCGATTGGCAAGGAAATACCTTTGAGTGATGGTGTTTCCCTGCCATACGCAGGAAGAAGGGAAAGCGATCACACCTTTGCGCAATGAAGTTTGCACATTCAGCCAAAGGTGATCGCCTGAATTCTTATTCTTCGGCAGCCTTGCGCAACGCCGGAAGCCCGACACCAGCCGTTTCAAACCCGCCGTCGGCCGCGATCACCTGACCGGTAACGTAACTCGCCTTGTCGGAGCATAGAAACGCAATCACTTCGGCGATTTCGCGTTCGCTGCCATACCGGCCAAGCGGCATGGCATCAAGATAGGCCGATATGATTTCCGGCGAATGAACCGCCATGGCAAGCTTGGTTTTGACCGGGCCGGGGCAGACGCAATTGGCCCGAACACCAAAATCGCCAAGCTCGATCGCCTGCTGTTTGGTCATGTGAATGACGGCTGCCTTCGATGTGCCATAGGCAACCCGAAGGGTCGATGCCCGAAGTCCTGAAATCGAGCCGATATTGACAATCGCACCCTTGGTCTGCTTGAGCGCCGGAATGGCCGCCTGCGAAACAAGAAATGTCCCGTCAAGGTTGGTTTCCATGATCCGGCGCCACGCGCTAAAATCGGTTTCGCCAATTGGCAGAAAATCCGCAACCCCGGCATTATTGACAACCGCATCAATCCGGTCGAATTCGGTCAGGATTTCGTCGATCATCAAGTCGACCTGTTCGGGGATCGAGATGTCATATTCAAATGCCTTGGCATTGGCGATATCGCGTGATGCCGTTCGAAGTTCATCACCATCACGGTCAATCATCGCAACCCGCCAGCCGAGTTCGACAAAAAGATGTGTGATGGCAAGCCCGATACCGCGCGCAGCCCCGGTCACGAGGGCAACCTTGTTTTCCATTCCCTGCTTCCCCTGATCGCAGCCATAAAGCGGGCTGCCTTGTTTTTAATGAAGGACCGGGCCGCATAACGCACCTGTTCCGATCAGAAGAGCTTACAGATCGTTGGCGACGAATTCCAGAAGATCGCCGAAAGCTTTTCGGGTGAACCGCTTGCGGTCGAAAAATGGACAAAAAAATGCAGCCGGAGCGGTTGAGTGCCCGGCTGCAGAAGGAAAGGCGGAGAGGGGAGTTCCCCGCCTTGGGAGGAAGAGGGAGACGAAAAAGTCTGGTGCATCCAGCGCGGCGTCTTCATTGCCGTTTGGAAGAGATCATGGCATCCCACGCTTCCTGCAAACGATGGTTGGCTTCACGAAAACGTTGCAGGGCTTCTTGCGGAACATTACCACTATGGTCCTTGATCTCGCTCCAGGCGGCATCCATGTCATCCCAAGCCTGAACAACTTCGCTTGGAAGTTTTTCGAGGCCGTCTTCGGATTCCCTGCAATGGGCTGCAAGGCCGAATTCCCAATCCTTGAATTCCTGATGGAGCTTTGCATGCTCCGGAATGGGGCGGGCTGTCATGGGAGCCTCCTTTTGCTTTTCCAGACAGCTTCAATCTGGCGCGGAATCATGTCATCGATTTGCAATGAAAAGGCGATTTTGGGGCATTCCCCTTTGGGGGCTCTTAACCCTTGCTACCCGTTATCTTATTCCATGCATTTTCAAGCTTCTCGGTCGCTTTGTGGAACTGTTCCGCCGTCGCGTTGCTTGCGGCATCGCCTTCGGTCTTAAGCTTTTCCCATGCCTCATTCATCTCGTTATAGGGGCCGGTAATCTCTTTGGGCAGATTTCCGACCTGCATGTCGTTCTTCGCACAGTAACCGGCCACATTCCGTTCCCAACTGTCACGGGACTGGCGCAGATTGAAAATGTCGAGTGCTGTTTGCTCTTGCATCGGTGCGTCTCCTTGCTCTGGTTGGCACTTTCGATGGTGTGTCATACCTGTAACGTTCTCTGTCGGGCGGAGTTCCATGCGTACAAACATCAAGTCCCCTTGCCAAGTGAAGCTGGGCATGGAAAATAGGGGGATGTCACAAAGCAAAACGAAATCCCGCAAGGTCGAAATTGCCCCGGCGCGTCCCGTGATCGTCGGGGCCGAAAACGGCGACGATTGTCAGGAATGTGACACCGCCGCACGTCTTGGCCTTTCCACCGAACAGGGCGAAGCCGTAACGCGTGTTGCGTCGCGTGCGACCGGTCATAACCTGTCGCTTCCTGATATCGAGGCAGCGGCAAAAATCTTTGCGCTTCTGGGGGATGCCGGGCGGCTGCAGCTTGTTCTGCGCTGCATGGAAAAACCGCAAACCGTTGGCGAACTGGCCGAGGCATCGGGCATGTCGCAATCCCTGACCAGCCATCATCTGCGTCAATTGCGCGATCAGCGCATTCTGGCATCGGAACGAAACGGGCGTCATATCTTCTATCAGATTGATGACGAACATATTTCCCGTGTTGTTCGCGATGTCTTTGCCCATGTGACCCACGACTGAAATACGTCTTTTGCGTTGTCGTGAAATTGCCACATGCGACGAATGAACCAGCGTCGCGTCCGGTTTTCACA
>CAMPHD010000179.1 GCA_946885765.1 uncultured Thalassospira sp. | reverse complement strand
GTTCGGTTGCGCGGGCATCGACCAGCTGTTCACGTTTGCTTTTGACGTTTGCCAGCACCTGATCATATTCGCGCAGCAGGAAGCTGTTGGCGCGCGCGGTGAAATGGCGTTCGCGCGGCGGGGTTGGTGCATCGGTTACCGGGCGTTTTTCGGCAAGCCATTTCGGCAGGCCGCCATCGAGCACGGCGACATCGTGATGGCCGAAATGACGCAGCATCCACCATGCCCGGCAGGCGGCAAGCGCCGACCCTGTCTGGCCATAGACCACGATGCGGACACCGTCGCCAAGGCCAAGTTTGCGGACCTTGGCCGAAAACTTGATCGCGTCGGGCATCATGTGGGGAAGCGGTGCGCTGTCATCAGCGGCGATTTCGTCGATATCGAAGAATACCGCCCCCGGAATATGCTGCGCGTTATAAATCTCGCGCGCATTTTTGTTCTGGGCGGGCATGTACCAGCTCGCATCGACGACGCGAACATCGGGTGCATCAAGGTGATCCGCAAGCCACTGGGTGGAAACCAGTGCGTCGGAAGTTGGGTTGGTCATCAAAGAGACTCCGGTTTGCAATGGTGGGTATTGCGCGATCCGGGGCGTTTCCGCAGATCTGTATCTTCAAACTCAAATGTTTCTTGTTTTAATTTCTATCCGTCCTGAAAGCGCATGGCAATATCCCGACTTGATTTGTGGATATGCCGATTGCACGTTTCCGGGGAATTCATTCATCAAAGACGATATTGATGCGGCGGTTCTGGCGGCCTTTCTTTTCGATCTTGGCAACCAGAACCCTGCCGATTTCGGCTGTACTTTTGACATGCGTTCCGCCGCAGGGCTGATAATCAATCCCCTCTATCGTGACGGTGCGGATGCTGTTGCCATCCATTGGCGGCTGTACTGACATGGTGCGGACCAGTTCGGGGTTGGCTTTAAGCTCTGCCACGCTGATTTCGCCGTCATAGACCTCGGCATTGCGGGCGATCAGCTCGTTCAGGCTTGTGGTCAGTTCGTCCTTGTCGGGTGCTTCGTCGGGCAGGTTGAAATCAAGCCGGGCCTTATGGGCGGCGATATTGCCGCCTGTGACGTCGCCTTCGACAATCGCGCACAGCAAATGCAGGCAGGTGTGAAAGCGCATCAGGCGATGGCGGGTTTCCCAATCCAGTTCGGCCGTGATGGTATCGCCGATTGCTGGCAGGTCGTGACCATCCGCGATGATATGCAGGATTTTGCCGCTGTCGCGATCCTTGATCGTGGTTGCGACCGGAAGCGTACGACCATCGCCGGTTTTAAGCGCGCCGATGTCGCCGGTCTGGCCGCCCGCGGTGGCGTAAAACACGGTCTGATCCAGTTCGACGCCACGGTCCGAGATCGAGATGACTTTGGCGTCGCAGTTCTGGCGATAGGCGTCTTCACGAAACAAAAGGCGGGTCACAGACTCCTCCATTCCTGGTGGGCATCCTTGGTGGCGATCAGATCATGCGACCGTCGATTTCCGCCAAAATCGGGCGGCGGTGGATGTGCCTTTGGTGGGGCGGGGCAGCATCACAGGGACGGTCTGGTCTGAAATATTGCAGTGAAATCATGGTGCTGCCGGAAGGCTTGGTTTGTCGAGGAGTTTTTGTGAATTCAGGTTGTGTATAAATTGATACATATTTTTGGAATTGATGTTGATAATTGTACGAAATGTATGTTATCCCCTTGGCCCAAATTGGGGGTGAAAGAAACTTGGCTGCTGTAATTCATGTCAAACTGACGGGCGAAGGTGATTTCGGGCCGGTGGATCTCGAATGTGCGATCCCGCCTGCGCGCCTGCCTTTGGTGATGGCGGCCCTGTTTGGTTCTCCGAATGGTTTGCGGGCAGGGGCGGCGCAAGGGAGCGGTGCGGTTGATCATGGAGCAGCTTCTTCTTCGGGGGCTTCGATGTCGCCTGCTATGTCGGCTGCCACGTCCTCTACTATGTCACCTGCGGCATCATCTCGGTCTGCGCCATCTTCGTCATTCGGGCCTGAAGGCTCTTTGCGGGAAGTGCCTGCTGGTGGGCAATCCCCTATAACGGCACGACCGGATCGATCCGGCCCGGTTCTTTCACCGGCACGGTCGGCGATTGCTGGTGACGGCGCATCAGCATCGGAAAGCACACCGGGGCAGGTGGCCGAGCAGGCCGTTGGGCGCGATTTCGGTGGGGCTGGCCTGGTTGGCGAAGGTGCTGCGGACGCGATTGATCCGGCGAATTCCCTGATCGGATATATCGGCAATCTGGGTGATCTGATTGCCCGGTTACAGCCACGTGGTTTTGCCGAAACGATCCTGATTGCGGCGGTCTGGCTGCATTACCGCGACGGACGCAGTTTTGTGACGCGCGATGATATCCGGCGGTTGCTGCGGCGGCAGGAACACCTGCGCATGCCAAAGAATTTCGGCCGTGATTTTCATAGCGCAATCACGCGAGGCTATATCGAACCGGTTGACGGGGATGGGGGATTTGCCGCCACCGGAACCGGATATCAGTGGTTTCGTGATGCTTGTATTAAATGATACAAAAAGTCGATAAAGTGGTTGACGTGATGTATCTATAATGTATCATTCTTGACGTGGGACAAGAAAACAGGCGGGGACAAAATGCGGGAATGGGAAGTACGGACAAGCTGCAGGGTCTGGCGTGGTCGATATGTGATCCGTGGGGGCGTTGATCGCATCGCCAATGATATCGTCACCCTGCAGCAAAGCCGCTTTCCGGGGATTGAAACCGGCAAGGTTTCTCTTCGGGTTGTGACGATGGCGGTGATGGCGGTTCTGGCCGAGGAATGCTGCGAAGACGGCGTGACGGCAGCCGAACTTTCCTTTTTGCTGACCACGTGCCTTGGCCGTCCGATTTCACCGGCCCGGATCGAACGCGAAATGGAAACGCTTTCGGGGCTGGTCTGGTCAGGGCCGTGGGGTGCGGAAACGCTTTATGTTCTTGAAAAGCGCGGCCTTCGCTTTTTCGAAAGCGCGCGCATGATGGCGATGAACGACACCGACGCCCAAGGCAAGGATTTGACAGAATATACAGGCGCGGAGGAAGGCGGGGTTTTGCCGAAGATCGATCCGTCGATCACGGTAAGCCCCGCCCCACACGCCCGGTACCGGGTGGTGGGATAGCCCGCCTTTATCCGGTTCGTGATCAACACCCGCCTAACGGCTTTGCCCGGGCGGGTGTTTTGCTGTTTGTGGTGTCTGTTTTGATGCCGGACTAAAGCAACTGCATCTGCCCGTGGCATTGGGGCGATCAAAGCCGCTGCAATCAGGGTTGACCTGACAGCATAAGGTACGTAATGATTTAAAGATGGAAAACATTGTTACACATCAGAACGCCTATTTTACGTCGTGCACATAGCGCGGCGCCTGTTGATGTGTTTGTAAATTAAACCAAAACCGGCTGCCCCAGGGCGGCCTTTGTTTTTTCCATAAACCGGTTTGCCCGAGGTGGCCCCACCAACAAGGAAACCGGAAAATGACCCATATCTCCCTTGCTGATCGCATGCCGACACTTGATTTCACGCCCAATGCCCTGAAAGACGGGATCGGGGTGGTGCCGCTTATTCTGATGGCGGGTTTTGCCGATACCATTGCGGCGGCGGGCGAGCTGGTCGCAAGTGGTGCTGTCATGATCGAGAACAGACAGATTGTGGATCCTGATCATCATATCCTTAGTTACGCGTTTGACGATGGCGAAGTCTTGCGCCTTACCGTTGGCGGTCAAAGGACGATGCTGATCCGTCGTGCGGATTGATCGGGGCGGAATGATCGGGGCGGATTGATCGGGTTGGTGTGCGCCGGTGGTGCGAGCAGGGCTTGGGGGGCGAAGGAGGGCGATGTTGCTGGTGATCTTAGAACAGCGACATTTGCCCGTTCGCGTTCGGGCGGACAAAGCCGCTGCAATCAAGGTTCAGCGACCGGCCGGTCATGCCGTGTTTTTTGCGTGCGGCATCAAACCGCCTGGCGATCAGGTCGGCAATCGGGCCGGTGCCGCGCATGCGGGTGCCAAATTCGGATTGATACCGTTCACCGTCGCGCATCTGACGGATCAGCGACATGACCTTTGCCTTGCGGTCGGGATAATTGGCTTCGAGCCATTCTTCGAACAGATCGGCAATTTCAAGCGGCAGGCGGATGACGATGTGCGAGACGGACGTGGCCCCGGCGTCATGAATGGCGGCGACCAGATTTTCGATTTCCATGTCATTGAGGCCGGGAATGATCGGCGCGCACAGGGCCGTGACGGGAATACCGGCATCGGCAAGTTTGCGAATGGCATCAAGCCGACGGTGCGGGGCCGAGGCACGCGGTTCAAGAAGGTTGGATAATCTGTGATCAAGGCTTGTGACCGATACCGCGACAGATGCACGGTTTCTGGCGGCCATTGGCGCGATCAGATCAATGTCGCGGGTGACAAGTGCGCCTTTGGTGATGAGTGAAAACGGATGCTGGCAATCGCCAAGTACCTTGATGATTGATCGGGTCAGTTGCTTTTCACGTTCAACCGGCTGATAGGGATCGGTGCTGGTGCCGATCACGATGGGGGCGGGCATATAGCTTTTGACGGCGAGCTGTTTGCGCAACAGCGCCGGGGCGTCGGGTTTCCAGAACAGCTTTGTTTCAAAATCCAACCCCGGCGACAGGCCGAGATAAGCGTGGGTTGGTCTGGCAAAGCAATAGATGCAGCCATGTTCACAACCGCGATAAGGATTGATCGAACGATCAAACGGCACGTCCGGGCTTTGGTTCCTGGTGATCACGCTGCGCGCGCCATCAATGCCAAGGGTGGTGCGGATGCGCGGTGCGTCCTGATCTTCCATCAGGCTGCTCATCCAGCCGTCATCGACCGCTTGATGGTGAAGCCGTTCAAACCGGCCATCCGTATTTGAGACGGCACCACGGCCCTTGCGGGCGCGATTGGGCAGAATATCGGTATCGATTGCCGGATCGGTCCAGCCATCGCCCGGCAGCAAAGAGGGATCCTGTTCCCGAATATGGATGTTGGAATGACGCATATCCGGAACATAAAGAACAAATAGGGAACATTCAAGCGATTTCAGATACCCGAACCCGGACTGAGCGGTCATGCAGTCTGCCTTTTCCGGGCCATTTTTCGATGTTCTTCTGTTCGATAAGAAAAAGACGAACAGGATAAAGGTGTTAGCAATGCGCGTCATGGTGACTGGCGGGGCGGGATTTATCGGATCAGCCCTGTGTCGTTATCTGGTTGCTGAACGTGGCTGGGAAGTGCTTAACCTCGACAAACTGACCTATGCCAGCGATCTGCGCAGTCTTGATACCATTGATCATCTGCCGAACTATCAATTCATCAAGGCAGACATTGCCGATCCGCTTGCGGTTGCGGCAGCCCTTCATGATTTCGGCCCGGATGCGGTGATGCATCTGGCGGCGGAAAGCCATGTTGACCGGTCGATTGACGGACCGGGCGCGTTCATCAACACCAATATCGTCGGGACTTACCATTTGCTGGAAGCGGTGGCTGCTTACTGGCGCGGGCTTGAGCCGCAGGATCGGGAACGGTTCCGGTTCCATCACATATCGACCGACGAGGTATACGGGTCGCTTGGCCCCGATGATGGCCTGTTTAACGAACAAAGCCCGTATCGGCCCAATTCCCCCTATGCCGCCAGCAAGGCATCGTCGGACCATCTGGTGCGTGCGTGGTGCCATACCTATGGCCTGCCGGTGGTGATCAGCAATTGTTCGAACAATTATGGTCCGTTCCAGTTTCCCGAAAAATTCATTCCGCTGATGACCATCAATGCCCTGCGTGGCAAGAAGCTGCCGGTTTATGGCGATGGCCGCAATATCCGCGACTGGCTGCATGTTGATGATCATGCGCGTGCGCTGGCGATGATTGCCGAGCAGGGTAAGGTCGGGGAAACCTATAATGTCGGCGGGCGGAACGAGGCGCGCAATATCGATATCGTGCGCCAGATATTCGATCACGTTTGCGAACTGGCCGATGACGTGCCGGTTACGAAATTTGACGATATTGTTGAATTCGTCACCGACCGTCCGGGGCATGATCATCGTTATGCGATTGATGCGACAAAGATCGAAACCGAACTTGGCTGGAAAGCGACACATGATATTGCATCGGGCCTGCGCGAGACGGTGCAATGGTATATCGACAATCGCGACTGGTGGCAGTCGATCCTTGATCACAGATACGATCTGCAACGGTTGGGGCAGGGCTGATTTGACCTGCTTTTGCGGTTAAGGGCATGCGATGTATCGATACAATCGCGCGCTTGCCGGTTTTTACAATCCATCTATAGTTTCGTGGCCACCCTTTTTATGGAGCCACGCCGATGGATTGGACACAGTTTATCAGCTTCACACTTGTTACGGCCCTTCTGGTGATGTCGCCGGGCCCCAATGGCGTTCTGATTGCCAAAACCGTTCCGACATCCGGCCGTGCGGCAGGCTTTGCCAATGTTGCCGGTTTCGTGACCGCCTTTTACCTGCATGGCACATTGTCGATTTTGGGGATCTCGGTGATCCTTGTGCAGTCGGCACAATTGTTCATGATGGTGAAGATTGCCGGTGCGGCATATCTTTGCTGGGTCGGGTTCAAGGCGCTGCGCGAGGCATGGCGCGGGGTTAAAACCGTTGCCGAAGTCGCCCCGGCCAAACGCCGCAGGACGCTTCTGGTGGCGTATGGCGAAGGGTTCCTGACCAATGCGCTTAATCCCAAGGTATCGATTTTCTATCTTGCGGCATTTCCGCAATTCATTCCGGTCGGCGAGGGCGCGATTACATCGGCCTTCATGCTGGTTTGTGTGCATGCGAGCATCAATGTCATCTGGTTTTCGACCATGATTATTCTGTTGTCGCGCCTGAGCGGGATGGCACGCAACGGATCGTTCCAG
>CAMPHD010000178.1 GCA_946885765.1 uncultured Thalassospira sp. | reverse complement strand
ATCGTCTGGATCACGCGGCGAACCATGATTTTCTGACCGGGTTACTGTCGCGCGGGGCTTTCATGAAGTGTGGTGGTGAATTGATATCGCGCCTGTCGGAGGAAAAGGCGCGCTTGACCATCATGGGGCTTGATGTTGATCACTTCAAACAAATCAACGATACCCATGGCCATGCGGCAGGCGACCGGGTGCTGGTGGAAGTTGCGAAAATCATCCGGGGCAATTTGCGCGGTAATGATCTGATTGCGCGGCTTGGCGGCGAAGAGTTCGGATTGATTCTGCCCGGCGTTGCACCGGCAGATGCGCTTGGGCTTGCGCAACGCATTCGCATTGCGATCGAGCAAACGGCTGTTGGAGAAAGCGAAACCGGTAGTATTTACACCACAATCAGTATCGGCCTCGTTCATCATACTCTGGAGGAGCCGGTTACCCTAGACCGGCTGTTACGTGATGCCGACAAGGCGATGTATGCCGCAAAGGCCGCAGGGCGTAATCGCGTTGTAGTGCATCAGTCGCGGTCTTGAAGGTAATGTAGCATTACGCGTCAGAAGGCTTTTGCGCGATTACCATGTAATTGATGTCAAGATCACGTGGTGCCGCTGACCATTTATCCGTGATCGGGTTATATACAACACCGGTAATATCGACGAGATCAAGACCGGCACCACGCAGCAAACCCGACATTTCCGACGGTTTGACGAATTTGCGCCAGTCATGCGTTCCGGCAGGCAACCAGCGCAAAATGTATTCCGCGCCAAATTTCGCCAGTGCGAGTGATTTGATGGTGCGGTTTAATGTTGCAACAAACATCAGGCCGCCCGGTTTCAGCAATGCGGCACAGGCCTGCATGAAAAATTGCGGATCGTCGACATGCTCGATGACTTCCATATTCAGCACGATATCGAACTGCTTGCCCTCGTCGACCAGCATTTCCGGTGTGGCATTGCGATAGTCGATGTTCAGGCCTGACTGGGCAGCATGAACCTTGGCGACTTCGATATTGTTTTCGGCGGCGTCGATTGACGTCATTTTGGCGCCCATACGCGCCAGCGGTTCGGACAGAAGACCGGCACCGCAGCCGATATCAATGATGTCGACATCTTTCAGAACGTCAAGCTGGTTGGCATTGCGCCCGAGATGGGCGGCGATATTGTCGCGCAGAAGTTGCAGGCGGATCGGATTGAACTTGTGCAAGGGCTTCATTGCGCCGTTCGGGTCCCACCATTTTTCGGCCATTGCGGAAAAGCGTGCAATTTCCTCGGCATTGGCGGTGCGGCTGTTATTGGCGGATGCGTGCGACATGAACGGCTCCGAAGGCGTGACATTGATTTTGCTTTGCCCTGTTTACGCGGGCGCGCCCGGCAAGGCAATAGTCTGCCGGGGAACCGGATACAAGGACAGGTTTTCCCGGTTATGACCGAAACCGGAATGTGCCCTGCGCCAATCACATGTCCCCTCAGGGTTTTTGGGTAAGAATTCGCAGGTTATTTCACGATTCTTGCCTTGAAAGCCGTATCAGGCGCATTCAACCGGATTAAAAAATGAATCGATGCAATTTTCCCCTGCGTTGATGCTTGTTTCCGAAAGAGTAAGGCAGTATTGATAACGCCGCCCGGATCAGGCGGTGCGCCGCATTGCAGGCCTGCACCAATGGATCGAGGGCCGGATCACATGCCATCATTTTCGGAACGCCGATGGATGGCAAGCTTAGCGGGGATACTTCATGGCCCGTATTGTCATGAAATTCGGCGGTACATCGGTCGCCGATGTCGAAAAGATCAAGAACGTCGCCCGTCGGGTCAAAGCCGAGGTCGATGCCGGAAACCAGGTCGCGGTTGTTGTTTCGGCCATGTCGGGCAAGACCAATGAACTGGTTGGCTGGGCCGATGAAATTTCGCCGATGTATGATGCACGTGAATATGACGTGATCGTATCGTCGGGCGAACAGGTTACTGTCGGTCTGATGGCGATGGCGCTGCAAAGCATGGATGTGCCTGCACGGTCATGGCTTGGCTGGCAGATTCCAATCAAGACCGACGGAGCGCATGCCAAGGCGCGTATCAAGGAAATTGATACGACCGAACTCGACAAGCGCCTGAATGGCGGCGAAGTTGTTTGTGTTGCGGGTTTCCAGGGGATCGCCCCGGACAATCGCATCACCACGCTGGGCCGTGGCGGTTCGGATACCTCGGCGGTGGCACTTGCTGCGGCCTTGAAGGCGGATCGTTGCGATATCTATACCGATGTTGACGGGGTTTACACGACCGATCCGCGCATCGTGCCCAAGGCACGCAAGATCGAAAAGATTACCTACGAAGAAATGCTGGAACTGGCATCGCTTGGTGCGAAGGTCCTTCAAACCCGTTCTGTCGAGATGGCCATGAACCATCGCGTCCGGGTACAGGTCCGCTCCTCCTTTAGTGATGCGGAAGGAACACTTGTTGTAGACGAGGACGAAATCGTGGAACAGGAAGTCGTCAGCGGGATTGCCTATAGCCGTGACGAAGCCAAGATCACCTTGGTGAAAGTCGCCGACAAACCGGGAATTGCTGCTTCTATCTTCGGCCCGCTGGCCGAGGCCAATATCAATGTCGATATGATCGTGCAGAACGTCTCTGAAGACGGCAAAAGTACGGACATGACCTTTACCGTGCCGCGCGGCGAATTCAAACGTGCGCTGTCGGTGATTGAAGGCAATTCGGCCAAGATCGGCTACAAGGAATTGCTGAGCACATCGGATGTGACCAAAGTGTCGATCATCGGTGTCGGCATGCGTTCACACGTTGGCGTTGCACGCAAGATGTTTGAAACGCTTGCGGAAAAAGGCATCAACATCCAGGTCATTTCGACCTCGGAAATCAAGGTCAGCGTTCTGATTGCCGAAGAATATACCGAACTGGCAGTTCGTGCGCTTCATACCGCTTATGGTCTTGATGCCGAGTAATTTAATATAATGTGACTTGCATCGTCTGTGATTAAGTCACTGTTAAATTGCGTCAATTATTACATACTAGCTGGAACTATCGGTTTCGGCCTTTATGATGAAATGGCAGGGAACCCTTGGTTTCCTGCATTTCTGCTTTGGGGTACAGAATAATATGAGAGATCCGAAATTCGATGTCGCACGTGCCCGCCTTGAAAAATTGTGGGCGGCGGGCAAGGAATTTCTGGGAACGGATTACGCCATCATGGCGGGTGCAATGTCCTGGGTTTCCGAACGTCACCTTGTGGCGGCGGTTTCAAATGCCGGTGGCTTTGGTGTAATTGCCTGTGGGGCGATGACGCCGGATATTCTGTCGGCGGAAATCGCCGGGACCAAGGCGCTGACCAAAAAGCCTTTCGGCGTCAACCTGATCACCATGCACCCGATGCTTGATGACCTGATCGAGGTTTGCCGCGAGCAGGAGGTTGGTCACGTGGTTCTGGCTGGTGGTCTGCCATCGTCGGCATCGATCAAGAAAGCCAAGGAATTTGCCAAAGTTGTCTGTTTTGCCCCGGCACTGGTTCTGGCCAAGAAGCTGGTGCGGTCTGGTGCGGATGCGCTGGTGATCGAAGGCAGCGAAGCTGGTGGCCATATCGGTCCGGTTTCCTTGACGGTTCTGGCCCAGGAGATTCTTCCGGAAATCAAGGATGTGCCGATTTTCTGTGCCGGTGGTATCGGTCGTGGTGAAGCGATTACCGGGTTGCTCGAACAGGGGGCTGCCGGGGTTCAGATCGGAACGCGTCTGGTTTGTGCCAATGAATGTATTGCTCATCCCGATTTCAAGAAGGCGTTTATCCGTGCCAGCGCGCGAGACGCGGTCACCACGGTTCAGCTTGACGACCGGTTCCCGGTTATTCCGGTCCGTGCCCTTGCCAACAAGGGTACCGACGAATTCCTCGATACCCAGCGCAAGGTGATTGCCAAATTCCGTGCCGGTGAAGTCGATCAGGGTGAAGCCCAGCTCGAGATTGAACATTTCTGGGCGGGTGCGCTTCGCCGGGCCGTCATCGACGGTGATGTCGAGAGCGGATCGGTTATGGCAGGACAGTCGGTTGGTATGGTAAAGAAAGAGCAACCGGTATCCGAAATTCTGGAAGAGCTGGTCGAACAGGCCGTTCAGTCCCTCGTACGAAGAGACAATTAAGCCCGATGAGCATGCCGTCCGCCGCTGTCACTGGTCCGCGACGCCTTTTAAAGCGCGTCCGTGACGTCATGGCTGGTCCGGGGACGGCAGAAGAACGCCTGGGGCAGATCGTAACCATCATTGCCGCCGATATGGTCGCGGAGGTGTGTTCGGTCTATGTCATGCGGGCGGGCGAGGTGCTTGAACTTTTCGCGACCTGCGGTCTGGCCCCGGCGGCGGTTCATATGACCCGCCTTCGGGTGGGCGAGGGGATTGTCGGTTATGTGGCGGCACATGCCCGTCCTCTTAACCTTAAAGACGCGCAGGGTCATCCGAACTTTGCCTATCGTCCGGAAACCGGCGAGGAAATCTATCATTCCATGATCGGTGTGCCGATCCTGCGCGGTGGCCGTATCATCGGCGTCCTTGCCGTGCAGAACCGGACCGAACGCCTTTATTCCGAGGACGAACAGGAAGCGCTTGAAAACGTTGCCATGGTGCTGGCCGAGATGGTCGCCGGTGGCGAGCTGGTCAGTCGCGAGGAACTGATTCCGACCGACGGGATCGCGCTTTTGCCGCTACGTCTTGGCGGGGCGCGTCTGGCACCGGGGATTGGCAAGGGGATTGCGGTTCTGCATGAGCCGCGCATCGTTATCGACCGGATGGTTTCGGACGACCCGGACGAAGAACTGACCCGGCTTCGCGATGCCATGCGCGGGCTTCAGGACCATCTCGACAAGATGCTTGAAGCTGTTGCCGGGATGGACAGCAGTGGCGGCGACGATGATCCGGGTGATATCCTCGAAGCCTATAAGATGATTGCGCAGGATACCGGGTGGCTTAACCGCATTACCGAGGCGGTCCATACCGGCCTGACGGCAGAAGCCGCAGTTCAGAAGGTGCATGACGATACCCGTGCCCGCATGGCGCAGGTCAGCGATCCGTATTTGCGCGAACGCCTGCATGATCTTGAAGATCTGGCAAACCGTCTGTTGCAGCACCTTTCGGGGCAATATCAATCTCCGGCTTTTGGCGAGTTGCCCGACGAGATCATTCTGGTGGCGCGTAATATCGGCCCGGCCGAACTTCTGGATTACGACCATACACGCCTGCGTGGTCTTGCCCTTGAAGAAGGGTCGCATACATCACATGTGGCAATTGTCGCCCGCGCGCTTGATATTCCAGTGCTGGGCGGGGTCAAGGGTGTGCTTGACAAGGTCGAGACCGGCGATCCGCTGATTGTCGATGCCGACAATGCGCAACTGTTTGTCCGACCGAGTGAAGATGTCCGTTCGGTTATCGACGGGGCGCTCAGGGCGCGTGCCGAGCGCAAGGCACTTTATGTGCAGATGCGCGATATGCCGTCGCGGACATGCGATGAAGTCGATATTTCGTTGAACATTAATGCCGGACTTTTGATTGATGTGCCCCATGTGATCGAAAGCGGTGCAGACGGGATTGGCCTGTATCGGACGGAAATTCCGTTCATGGTCAGATCGGCCATGCCCGATATTGTCGACCAGACCCGTCTTTACACCAGAATATTCGAGCAGGCAGAAGGCCGTCCTGTCGTATTTCGTACTCTTGATGTCGGTGGTGACAAATTGTTGCCCTATTGGGAGGATATGACAGAGGAGAACCCGGCGATGGGCTGGCGCTCGATCCGTATTACGCTGGATCGACCTGCGGTGCTTGTCCATCAGTTGCGCGCATTGATCCGGGCTGCTCACGAGCGGGATCTGTATGTCATGTTCCCGATGATTGCCGAAGTCGCAGAATTCGATCAGGCAAGAGAGCTTCTGGATCAGCAGTTAAAGCGCGAAGCAGAACGCGGCTATGTACCGAACCGGGTCCAGGTTGGGGCGATGTTGGAGGTTCCGGCGCTGATATGGCAGGCACCGGCTCTTTTGGATCGTGTCGACTTTCTCTCGGTCGGAACCAACGACCTGCTGCAGTTCATGTTCGCTGCCGACCGCGGGAACCCGCGGCTGGAAGGGCGTTACGACACACTTTCGCCAAGTGTGTTTGCCTTTATGCGGCAGCTTGTCACATTGTGTGACGAACGGAATGTCCGTCTGACCATCTGTGGCGAGATGGCTGGGCGACCACTTGAAGCGATGGCCCTGATCGGATTGGGTATTCGCCGCTTGTCGATGGCACCTGCTTCGATCGGTCCGATAAAGGAGATGGTTCGAAGCATGAATGCGACCAGCGTTGAGCAATACGTCATGTCGGTCATGGGGAGTTCCAGTAAATCGTTGCGGTCGCGTCTTAAGGCTTTCGCAATAGATCACGGTGTAAAACTTTAAAAACAATCGCTTTTGGTGGGGATTCTGCTATTTTTATTGCTAGATCGTAACGTGGGGGTGCGGAGTTGGCGATCGGAAAGCGAAAGGAAGATCATTTGGACGAGCAATCCGGGGGGCGCTTGCGTTTCAGGCCGTTGCCTGGGAATGGGCCGTCAAATGACATTAAAATGGAAGCAGATACCGGTTATTCGTCAGAACAGACCGAAGTAGGACGCCTTTTGCGCCACACCAGGAATAATCTTGGCCAGAGCGTTGAAGATGTTTGCCGTTTGCTGCGTATCCGCAAGATTTATATCGAGGCGATCGAGAACAGCGATTATTCGGTGTTGCCCGGTGGCCCGTATGGCTTGGGCTTTATCAAAGCCTATGCCGAACATCTCGGACTGGACGGGGCTGAAATCGTGCGGCGTTTCCGCGCGGAAAGCAACGCGCCTGCGGCCCGGACCGAGCTTAGTTTCCCGAAACCTGTTCAGGAAAGCCGTGTACCCGGTGGGGCGGTCCTTCTGATTGCG
>CAMPHD010000177.1 GCA_946885765.1 uncultured Thalassospira sp. | reverse complement strand
ACAGCGGTATGTAATCGTAGCCAAGGTCACGCGCGACCGCTTCATAGGTGATGCGACCTTCATGGACGTTCAGGCCCGCCGCCAGATGGGGATCATCCTGACAGGCTTTTTTCCAGCCCTTGTCGGCAAGGGCAAGGGTGAAGGGCAGGGTTGCGTTGTTGAGCGCAAAGGTCGATGTGCGGGCAACGGCGCCTGGCATGTTGGCAACGCAGTAATGCACCACGTCATCAACGATATAGGTCGGATCGGCATGGGTGGTGGCTTTGGATGTTTCAAAGCAGCCGCCCTGATCAATCGCGACATCGACAATCACCGAACTGGGCTTCATTTTTGAAAGCTGGTTCTTGTGGATCAGTTTCGGTGCTGCGGCACCCGGGATCAGGACCGCGCCGACAACCATGTCGGCATCATAGACCAGTGCCTCGGTGTCATCGATGGTGGCATATTGCGTTTTGATGCGCGGGCCAAACACATCGTCAATATAGGTCAGGCGTTTGACATTCTTGTCGAGAATGATGACATCCGCGCCCATGCCTGCGGCAATACGCGCGGCATTGGTGCCAACCACGCCACCGCCAATTACAACCACCTTGGCAGGGGCAACGCCGGGCACACCACCCAACAGCATGCCGCGTCCGCCATTGGCTCTTTGCAGGGCGGCGGCACCAACCTGTGGGGCCATGCGACCGGCAACTTCGGACATCGGTGCCAGCAACGGCAAACCACCATTTTTATCAGTGACGGTTTCATAGGCAATGGCCGTCACACCGGATTTGACCAGACCCGCGGTCTGTTCGGGATCGGGTGCCAGATGCAGATAGGTAAACAGAAGCTGCCCCTCGCGGAGCTGTTCGTATTCGACCTTTTGCGGTTCCTTGACCTTCACGACCATTTCGGATTTGGCAAAGATTTCCGCTGCGGTATCGACGATTTTTGCGCCAGCCGCGACATAATCATCGTTGCTGCAACCGATACCGGCACCGGCATTGGTTTCGATGATGACGTCATGCCCGTGTGCCGTTGCTTCACGCACGGAACTCGGGGTCAGGCCGACGCGATATTCATGGTTTTTGATTTCTTTCGGAATGCCAATAAGCATTGTTTCTCTCCCGGACAAACGTGGCAGAAATGACGGGTTTTCCCGTTTTTAGTTGTTCGTGCAGGATACCCGAAAATTGTGGCAATTTCCCTTCAATCATCGGTGAGTTTGGTGGTATTAATGCTATATAATTTTAAAAAACAAGCTCCAGACAGGGAGAATATTCGAAATGCAGATGGACGAACGTGACCGGATGATCCTGCGGCTGCTTCAGCGCGACGGCCGTATCAGCAACGCAGAACTGGCCGAAAAGGTCAATTTATCTGCCTCTGCCTGCTTGCGCCGAGTCAGGCTGCTTGAAGAAGCTGGTCTGATTGATCGTTACACGATGCTGCTTAACCCGTCCCGGATCGGTAAACCGGGCAACGCGTTCGTCAATATCTCGATTGCGCGGCAGACCCGCGAGGCGCTTGAAACCTTTGAAAAGGAAATCCAGTCGGTTCCCGAAGTCGTGGAATGTTACCTGCTGGCCGGGCAAAGCGACTATCTGGTGCATGTGGTTTACAGCAACACCGCCGACTATGAACGCATCCACAGCGAAGTTCTGACGCAGCTTCCCGGTGTTGAACGCGTTCAGACCATCATCACGCTGCGTGAAGTCAAACGCACGACCGAACTGCCGGTCTGATGCCCCGATGAAGTTCGCAGTCGCAGCGAATCAAATATGTACAGATTCGCGATTTTTGTTCGTAAGTACGTTTCTTGATTGAGGTGCAGTGACTGATGTTCAGCTAGTGCGCACTCAAAAAACACAGGCGAACTGTTTGTTACATCAAAGTTTCTTCGATTTTTTCTATCGAAAATGCCTGCGCGATTTGACTTTTGAATGAATTAATAGGCATTAATATAAGTTCAGGGAGAATGTTGGGGGAATAAGTCTCTATGGAAAACGAATGTCTTGTTCGTGCGCGTAGCCACGAGCAAAAGCTTAAACGTAGAAACGATATACTTGTCGCGGCCGAGGCACTTTACCTTGAGGGGGACGGGCAACTGCCATCGGCAGCCGAAGTCGCCAAAAAGGCAAGTCTGGCCAAAGGCACGCTGTATCTTTATTTTTCAAGCAAGGAAGCCCTTTTTCTGGAAGTCCTGCGCGGATTCCTGAAGGGGTGGTTTGAAAACAATCTTGAAGTGATTGAGCAGGAAGCGTTGCGGCGTCCCGAAGAACGGGATTCGGCACGCGTTGCACTGCAATTCGTGGAATATCTGGTCAAGCGGAAGCAGTTCCTGCATCTGGCATCCCTGTCACAAGGGGTTCTGGAACAGGGGACAGACGACGAAGCCGTGCTCAGCCATCGCAGATTTGTATCTTCGATGGTCAAGCGGACGGCCGATGCCCTGTCCGAGCTCTATGACATCACGCCGGAAGATGCCAACAAGCTGATGCGTACATCCTATGCACTGGTGATTGGCATGTGGCAGATGTCACAAATTCCGGATCGTGTTGCTGAACTGATGCGCCAGAACGCGTTGGATAACCTGATTATCGATTTCAGTGTGGCAGCCGAAGAAGCCGTTGTGTCCTATTGGCGTGTTCTTGCGCCGGGTATGAAATGTCGTGAATTCCTGCGGCAGATGGCGGAACAGAATCAAGCCTGATTTCAGGTTTGTATTCGGATTTTCCATCCGGAACAAAAAAAGCAGCACCTGCAAAGGTGCTGCTTTTTTGTTTTGGGCGACATGGGATCAGTTGTCGATTGTCGCCTGATTCATGGATCGGGTACGCGCCCGTTCGGATCGCAGGATCAACAGGCTGGAAATCACAATCATCACCGATACGGCAAGGATGATCAGGGTTGCAAGAGCGTTGATTTCCGGCGAAACGCCAAGCCTTACCGAAGAGAAAACCTTCATCGGCAGTGTGGTGGAGCCCGGCCCGGCGACGAAGCTTGCAATCACCAGATCATCAAGCGACAGGGTGAAAGACAGCAACCACCCGGCCAGCAGGGCCGGCAGGATCATCGGCAGCGTAATGACAAAGAAAATCTTTGCCGGTTTTGCGCCAAGGTCCATTGCGGCTTCTTCGACCGAGGTATCCATACCCGCCAGTCGTGATTGCACGACAACCGCGACATAGGCCGCACAGAAGGTCGTATGCGCGATTACAATCGTGGTTACGCCACGCCCGGCTGGCCAGCCGATCAACTGTTCAAGGGTGACAAACAGCAACAGCAATGACAGGCCGGTGATCACTTCGGGCATCACAAGCGGGGCGGCAACCATACCCGAAAACAGGGTGCGGCTTTTGAATCGCCCGAAACGGGACATGACAAGCCCGGCCGGTGTTCCAACCGCAAGGGCAAGCGTTGCCGACATCACCCCGATCCGCAGGCTGTTCCAGGCGGCATCAATCATGCCGTCATTGGAAAACAGCGATACATACCATTTGAACGAGAAACCGGTCCAAACGGTGACGAGCTTCCCCTCGTTAAATGAATAGATGATCACGAGAAGGATCGGCACATACAGGAATGCGAACCCGAAGATCAGAGCACTGAGAAGGAAAGTCGAACGTTTAGCGGTCATTGCCCGTTTTCCTCCTGCTTGGTCTGGATATGCTGGAACCACATGATTGGCACGACAAGGAACAGAAGCATCGCAATCGCGACCGAGGATGCAATCGGCCAGTCACGGTTGGCAAAGAACTCGTTCCAAAGTGTCCGACCGATCATCAATGTGTTCGGCCCGCCCAGAAGTTCGGGGATAACAAACTCGCCCACCGACGGAATGAACACCAGAAGCGACCCGGCCAGAATACCGGGCATAGATAATGGCAGTGTCACTTTCATGAAGGCTTTCCACGGTCTACAGCCAAGGTCGAGCGCAGCCTCAATCAGGCTGACATCCATTTTTTCCAGCGTGGAATACAGTGGCAGGATCATGAAGGGCAGATAGGTATAGACAATGCCGATATAGACCGCGAATTCGGTCTGGCGCATGATCAATGGCTCGGAAATGATGCCAAGGTTCAGCAGCAGCGCATTGATAAGTCCCTCTCGGTCCAGAATGCCGATCCAGGCATAAACGCGAATCAAGAAGCTGGTCCAGAACGGCAGGATCACCATCATCAGCAAAACACTGCGAAGCGATCCCTGGGCGCGTGCAATGCCATAGGCCATCGGATAACCGATCAGAAGCGTGATCACGGTTGAAATCGCTGCAATCCGGATCGAATTCAGATAGGCCGAGATATAAAGGCTGTCGCTTAGAAGAAACAGGTAATTGCCGAAATTGATCGTGATATTGATGCCTTCATCAATCCACGTAAACAGCGCGCTATAGGGCGGTTGGGCATATTCGGCGGTGGCAAAGCTGATCTTGAGCACGATCAGGAACGGGATCAGGAAGAACAGCATCAGCCAGAGATAGGGCAGGCCGATCACCAGAACCCGGCCATGCTTGATCATCCAGCGATCATAACGTTGTTTAAGGGTTGGCTTGTCACTGCTCATTGGTTCAGAACCGAAGCAGCCCCGGCCTCCCACGTCACCCAAACGCGATCTTCCCACGTGTAACGCGGTTCGACATGGCGGCTGGAATTGGGTTCGGTGACCTTGATGCGGAAGCCGCTGTCAAGGCGCACGTGGTAAGTCGAAAGCCCGCCGAGATAACCGATTTCCTCGACTTTGCCCGACAGGCAGTTGTATTTTGTATCGGTCGGCTGTTCGGTCAGAAGGCGCAGGCGTTCCGGGCGGAGCGCGATCCAAAGCGTTGCGCCTTCGTGGCCCTGAACGGCGTGGTCGATATAGATTTCACCACCGGCATCGTCGGAATGGATGACTGCGTATTTTTCATCATCATCGACAAGCGTTCCTTCGATCAGATTGACCTGACCCAGGAAATTCGCGGTAAAGCGGCTGTTGGGATATTCATAAAGCTCGAACGGGGTGCCAAGCTGACGGATCACGCCTTCATTCATCACGGCAATGCGTGATGCCATGGTCATGGCTTCTTCCTGATCATGGGTCACCATGACAAAGGTGGTGCCGACCTTTTCCTGAATGTTGACCAGTTCGAACTGCGTCTGTTCACGAAGCTTTTTATCAAGCGCGCCCAGCGGTTCGTCGAGCAGCAGCACCTTGGGTTTTTTGACAAGGGATCGTGCCAGTGCAACACGCTGGCGCTGTCCGCCGGAAAGCTGATGGGGTTTGCGTTTGGCGAACTTGGTCATCTGCACAAGGGCCAGCATATCGGAAACCAGTGTGCGGATTTCCGATTTCGGTAATCCGTCCTGCTGCAGGCCAAAGGCCACATTCTGTTCAACCGTCATGTGCGGGAACAGGGCATAGGACTGGAACATCATGTTGGTAGGGCGTTCATAGGCCGGGACGCCTGCCATATCGACACCATCGATATAGATTTTGCCCGATGTCGGTTCCTCGAACCCGGCCAGCATGCGCAAAAGCGTTGTTTTGCCACAACCCGATCCGCCCAGAAGGGCAAACAGTTCATGCCGGTAAATATCAAGCGAGACATCGTCGACCGCATAAAAGTCGCCGAATTTCTTGGTCACATTCTCGAAACGGATAAACGGGACCGCATCGGGATTGTTCCAAGGCTGAGTTTTGTGCACATCTTCATGCGCTTTCTGCAAAGCCCCCTGCGACACCAAGCTTCTCCCCTTGTTTGTTGTCGAGATATACCCAAAACATCGGGCGACATGCCCGGTTGTTCTTTTCGGTCCGATGGTGCCTGACTTGCCGTCCGATGTTTTGGTTTTGCCTGATTAACAGGATGAAGCAATTCCACAATCTGTAAAGAGGGGTGTGCGATATTTTGAACATTTTGTGACTGATGCTGCGATAAATGGCGGAAAAATCAGCAGGGGTGTTCAGAAAATAGGCATTGTTGATCGTTATGTTTCTTACGGCTACCGGATCAGGCGGCTGGCATATTTCTGATCGGCATTACGAGTCACCCTGTCACACCCGTCACGAAAAAGGGGCGCTGCATCTGCGCAGCACCCCTTTGGATACGTCGTGGTAACCGGATCGGTTACTGACCGGTTTTAAGCTTGGTCCAAAGACGGGTACGGGTACGCAGTTCTTTTGAACCCGGCTCGATCTTGGAACGCAGGCGTTCTTTTACTTCCTGGGTCGGATAAACGCCCGGATCGGATTTCAGGCCTTCGTCGATGAATTCCATGGCAGCCTCGTTCGGGCTGGCATATTCGACATAGTTGGCAAGGTCGGCACCAACATCGGCACGCAGGATGTAATCAATGAATTTGTGTGCCAGATCCGGGTTCGGCGCATCGGCCGGGATCATCATCACATCAAACCAGATCAGTGTGCCTTCTTTCGGGATCACGTATTTGATCTCGTTGCCGTTACCGGCTTCTTCTGCGCGAAGGGCTGCCTGACCAACGTCACCCGACCAGCCGATAGATACGCAGACGTTACCATTGGCAAGGTCGTTGATATATTGCGAGCTGTGGAAATAGGTGATGTAGGGGCGGATTTTTTCAAGTTCCGCCATCGCGGCTTCGATATCCTCGGCCGACTGTTTGGAATCCGGCTTATCAAGATAGAAGTTCACCAGCGGCACGATCTCGCCCGGATCGTCCAGCATGGTCAGGCCGCATTTCGACAGTTTTTCGGCATATTGCGGGTCGAAAACCAGCGCCCAGCTATCGAGCGGTGCATCGTCGCCCAGAACTTCCTGAACCTTGGCAACGTTATAGCCAATGCCGTTGGTGCCCCAAAGGTAGGGAACAGCGTAATCGTTGTTCGGGTCATATTTGGCAGTCTGGTTCAGGATTACCTTGTCCAGATTGCCAAAGTTTTCCAGTTTCGATTTATCGACTTTCTGGAAAATCCCCGCCTGAATCAGGCGCTGCGCATCGGCGAGCGTCGGAACGAC